>JASBUF010000026.1 GCA_030148085.1 Methylophaga sp.
GATCCAATAAAGAAATTGAAAAAAGAGCGAGCTAAAAAACTTGAGCAGGCGATTCATGCACAAAGAAATGGCGACATAAAAAGTTATGCATCAATCACCAGCGAGGCTGAAAAGTTGTTGCAGGAAATCCAAAAACTGGAACAGGTGAAAGCTCAGAATCAATCACAACATTTTATCCATCCCTTTAGCTCATCGGTGAGCTGAATAAAATTGCTCTTCACCTGAGCTAATCTCTAATTCAAGGCATCTACGACAATATTGGCTGACGAATAGCTAAAACCATATACGTAATGAACTCTTCAAGCTCCATAGAAAAAGAAATCCCCATCCAACAGGTTATCTGTTTTCAATATGGAGATTGTCCTTTATGCAGCCTTGAGGTGGATGTCATGAAAAAATTGGATAGACATCTCAGAAAGCCAAGATGAACTCACTAGTTTTGGCATTAGCTACAAGGATGCTATGAACAGAATTCATGTCTATGAAAATAATAGATCAGAACTCGCTAGTGGCGTTGATGGTTTCTTGCTTTTGTGGACACAACTCCGCTATTACCGACAGTTAGCAAAAATCCTTGAACGAAGCCCCTTGCTAAAAAAAGGCGTATACCTCTTTCGCAAAGTACCGGCTTAAGTTAAAAAAAAACAGCCATCCTAGCGTCAAATGGGCTCAACATAGCGGTCATTGCAGAGGGCATAGAAACCATTCACGAATTTAAAACCTTACTGCAAATGAATGTGTCGTTATTTCAGGGTTACCTCTTTGCTAAACCTGAGTTTCAAGCTCTACCCATATTGACGGATGAGGTTCGGGAAATGATTTCAACTACTGTTAAAGCAGCTCAAGTGGACTAACATCAGTGCCGAAGTCAGCCTTTTCCAATTGACGAGGCCAGATCAATTTTTTTACCCAGATAGCTTTTTAGCACGGAAACGACTTGGCTAACTATCTGCTCATGCTTCCTGCCTGCCCCCTGAAGAATGTTTGACAGCTCGTCAAAGTCATCTTTTGTGGAATGAACATAAGCCATGGCCCAGTTCTCAAAAATACGCTTCATATCGATATGAATATCGAGGATTTTACACCCATGATGCCGCTCATCATTGAGAATTGTTGCGTATAGGAGAATAACTTCCTGCTCGGGCCCTTCGAGAATCTGAATAAAACTGGTGCCCCCATAGCAAAGCAGGCCAGTGATTTTCTTTTTTGGATTATTACGCCTTGATTTAGCCAAGATGTTATCAAGTTGCGTATTTGTCATGTTTCCCCAAACACGACTCAGGTAGATCAATCGAAGGATTCGTTCAGTCTGCATACACATTCCTCATAACATATTCTGCCATTCTAAAACGTTTGGATCTGAACTGACTATTTTCGTCAAAAACTAAGCCCTTCGACAATTCAGTATTCAACGAATTTCGCAAACAGTTGGTATGAGAAGATATTTTTAGTAGACGTTTTTCGTCTCTATTGCGCTTATTCCGAGAGACGGTAATTCTCTTAGAAACATTCCATCGGCAAACCTATCATATTCTGCGGTAGTGAAGACTAACACCACAGAGTATTAAAATCTTTCGCTCTTAAGGGCGTGCCGGTTTGATTCCGGCCCCGGCACCACTTCAAACTCAATCTACATTAAGTAGGGGCTGAAACATTCTGCGGTATTGGCTTGGTGTCAGACCGGTCAGACGCTTGAATAGCCGTCTAAAAAATGAGCTGTCTTCATAGCTCACACTCTCACTAATCTCATCAACCGGCATCTCTGTTGATTCCAACAACTGCTTCGCTTCTTCAATACGAAGATTTTGTATGTATTCAATTAATGACAGGTTGGTGGCCATCTTAAACCGACGCTTCAACGTCCGTTCTGGGATATTGACCGCAACAAGAAGCTGGGCAATTAGATCTGTTTCTCGAAAATGCGCCATCAACCATTCCTCGCATTTTCGGACCACGGAATCTGCATGAGGCGTTCTTCTGACTAAGGGGGCGTAGGGCAACTGCCCCTCCCCATGCCATTTAAGCAAATAGACCTTGGCTATTCTCAACGCTTCGCCTGGACTGGCATGTCTGGAGATGATGTGAAGTGCAAGATCATGCCAGGAAGTGGTTCCACCCGCAGTCACAATACGCCCCGCCGTATCAGCGAAAACTAGGTTCGGCTCCGGGTCAAAACGAACCTTGGGATATTGCCTAATGAATAACTCCTGATAACCCCAATGTGAGGTGGCTTTGCAGCCATCGATCAAGCCGGTTTCTGCAAGCATGATCGCCCCGGAACAGGCTGAATAGATGGATGCCCCGTTTTTATATTCGCTGCGAATCCATTCCATCAACTCAGGATAACGATCATGGATGGTTTCATCCGGACCAAGCCAAAGCTCGGGCAGAATGACGATATCAGCGTGAGGCGCGTCCTTGACTGAAACATCGGGATTGACGGGAATACCATTCCCACAACTAAAGGCATCGGTACTTGTTGAGACGATCCACACATCAAATATTTGTCTGGCTGAGTCACTCCTGACAAGAGTTTCCCAGATATTGCCTGTCGCGGATAACACATCCAGCATCCCATAAAGTGCCGAGCCGGCGGTTTCCGTCACAGCAACAATACTTACTTTGATTGAGGTGTGTTTTAGTTGCTTCATCCTCCCCCCCCTCATCTAATGGCACAAAAGCCTTGTTATTGGCCTGTATCCATCTTAAACAAGCGTGGCTATAGGAATATCGTAAACCTAACATCACCTTCAAAACAGTTTGCAGAGGTGATGATGACAAACAAGGCGAGAGGATGAAGACAATGACGACTCAACATACAAATCAGCACAACATCAGTAATGACTGTGTTAACGGGATTGAACTGGCAACACTCCAGGCAACCGTGAATGCCATTCATGAGGATCCGGCTTTAGGCAAGTGTCAATTCCGGGCCAGCAACACATGGTTAGGTGGCAATCATAACCAAACCACCATCACTGGATTTTATGGCGCGAAGCAAGAGATGGCGCATAAACAGACATTCACATTGGATGCGGATGAACCACCTATTCTGGCGGGTAACGACGAGGGGGCAAACCCGGTTGAGCACCTTCTCAACGCATTGGCATCCTGTGTGACTACGAGCATGGTCGCTCATGCCGCCGTGAGAGGTATCCATATCGATGAGTTGGAATCTCAACTAGAGGGCGATATTGATCTGAATGGATTTCTGGGTCTCTCTGACACCGTGCCCAGAGGGTTTACTGATATCAGAGTGAGATTCAGGGTGAAAACTGACGAAGACAATTTGGATAAGTTAAAACAATTGGCCGCTTACTCACCCGTACTTAACACTATCGTGAATAGCGCGAATGTCGGCATCCAAGTCGAACGTAAATAAAAAAGTAACACGTCCCGGCTGTAACAGTCTGACGGTTCGACTCCGGCCCCGGGCACGATCAAATATCAAAGCCTCAATGCAGAAATGTGTTGGGGCTTTTTTCTATTTTAAGTCTAAGAGTTTCAGTGGCAAGAAATCTCGGCGAGGGTTGGTAGTCCCCATCCGTAGGAGGGGTCATACCCTATGATGCCTAAGTCAGTGCTCGTCGCTTTTAGCGTTTGATAAAGCACATCTCTTGAAATTGACGCATTTCTGTTTACATAAAAGCCAGCAATCGCCATCGCATAAGGAGAGGCATAGGATGTTCCTGAGACATAGCTTCCCCGTCCATCTCTACTCGTTATCCAGATATCGACACCAGGGGCGGAAAAATCAATGAAATCCCCCTGATTGGCATAACTATAAAGATGAGAACGTGCATCTATCGCCGTAATGGCATACACATTTTCAAAAGCAGCGGGGTAAGCCAAGGTGTCAGTTCGCTTGTCATTACCTGCTGCGGCAAAGATTAGGGCTCCTTGGCGGTTTGCAGCAAGAATACTCCGACCCAACACCCTGTTGGGTGTCTGTCCGGCCAGAGACAGGTTAATCAAACGCACGTGGTTAACTAATAACCAATCCAGTGCTTTCACCATGGCACTGACTGTCGCAGCGGGCCCCTTAGCGGTCTTTTCCATCACTGCTGCTGCATACAATGTGGCCCCTTGAACTAGTCCGGCGGGACTTACACCAATGTCATCCTCACCAACCAAAATCAGGCTAAGTGCCGTGGCATGCTCTGTGGCATGGTCTTGAAGATCCGCAAAATGTCCCATTTGAATGTTGGCGTATTTCAGATGAGGATGCGTCGTATCGACTAATGAATCAATCAGGCCGACACGAAGAGATGAAAAATCCAGAGCTGCACAGACCTTCTTCTCGGGCCAATGCACTTGTTGCTTGGCATAGTGACGCGAAGCTTCTGTCTGGCTGTAGTAATGATTTTCATCAATCGCACTTGAAGGGAAGCGGCTGTTGAATTGCTTGAGCAATTTCCTTGCTGTATCAGCGTCGGGCTCAATACGTATCAATTGCATCGCTAATTTTTCCAGCCATTGCTGTTCGATGACCACAACCCCTAGCTCAGAAAAGTACAAGAGCATATCAGGCAGTTCTTCGTTTACTGCCATGATCACAAGTTCACCGTTACTGGGCTGTGTTGCTTGCTCTTGATGACAAAAAGAAATTTCTATCTGCGCGCTTTGATAGTCGTGATCATATTGTGGTTTGTAGAACACCCCAAAACTACCATCCGTATTCAATGCATGTTCATTAGGAAGCATGAGTTTGATGGCGTTATTACTCACGGGAAGACTATGAACAGGACGGTAGTGAATACCTGATTTGAGAAACCAGGCGGTTGTCTGACTCAAGGTAGATTGTCTCGAATAAAGGATGACCGTGCTGCCGGGGATTATGCAGCCACTTACCGTGAGGTAATAATCTTGCTGCGCAGGCTCGGCGTTTGACGGCACTGGGTTTGGCCTTAGTTCTGTTCCCGTAGACTTTGGTAATGGTCGTGCTGATTCAGGCGCCGTTTCAGTTCTAGACGACGAACTATCAGTCTGCCGATAAGATTCAAGCGCAGCTGGCTCAGAACGGATTGGGGCAGCTATCGAATGAGTCATCCAGAAAATGCTCACGAAAACTAGCCAGATGACAAGGAAGCGGGTCATTTGATGATCTGAACAGACTCAACAATCGTGTGGGATTGCAGACTGTTAAGTGCATCCTCTTCCGTCTGCTCAGTGCTGACGACATATAATCCGATTGCTGACGGGCCTTCAATAATCTGAGCATCCAGATCAAGCAATAACGAGCGAATACTGGCTTCAGTCGCCATCGGATCGAACGCCACTCGAAACATAGTCTTATTAACGGCAATGGTTGTTGGCTTACCTCCTGCCGGGAGGTAGAGCTCCGTTGAGGGTGAAAGCCCAATCAGGGTTGTCTGTAAAACCAACAAGCAAGTGGCAGCAATCGCCACGAAACGCCATTTTGTAGTATTCCCTGCGGTGTTTGCCTGCGAATTTATCTGTCGCTGAAGCCGTTTGAGACCAAGCTCGCCTGGACTGGCCTGTGCTGGTTCATAACTCTTTACATCAGACTGAATCTGCTGCAAAAAAGCCAGCTCCTCACGCAAGGCCACGGATTGCTCCAGCGCCTCCTCTACGGCTTCCTTTTCATCGTCACTCAATGTGCCATTGAGATAAAAGGGCAACAAAAATTCGATATGTTCAGGGCTTATCTGCTCAGTCATCACACACCTCCTAACAGTCGGTGCAAACATTTCTTCATGGCCTGTTTGGCATGAAACATCCGCGTTTTAACCGTATTTTCTGGACATTGCATGATCTCGGCGATTTCTTTGTAAGAGAGTTCCTCAAAGAAAGTTAACTGCATGACGGATTGATGGTCAGGTTTTAACGTTTCAATACAGTGGTGAACCTGATCGGCTGTTTGCTGTTGAATCAGTCCCGACAACGCGGCAGGCGCATCATCTTCGATGGACTCAAGCTGCTCCGCAGATAGGTTATCTGGCCTAGTTTTTCTTAAATGATCCACCGTTTTGAAATACGCAATGCTAAACAGCCACGTCGAGACCTTACTTCGCTGCTGGAAGCTGGCTGCCTTGTGCCAGACCTCAAGAAAAACTTCATTGATGATATCCGCCGCTTCGAAATAATCCGGCAACTTGCTTTTGATAAAGCGATATAGGCGCGATTCATAACGGTTATAGAATTCAGCAAGCGCCTGCTGATCGCCACCCGCTATCATTGAAAGGACTTGTACATCTTCCATAGCATCAGGGTGTGTGAACAGGTTTTTTAGGCGAGACAGCTAGAACTTTTCCGCCGAGTCCCAATGCTTTGACACGCCATAAATACTGCCCTCCGGGCTCAAGCCAATCCAAACTCATCGCTGAGAGCTTAATTTGGAGGATAGGTGTTGGCACCAGCTTGCCTGTTAACGGCTGTGTTGCTTGCTGCTCAAAAATTTCGACTTGATAGGCAACCGCATCCACTACTGCCGCCCAGGAAAATACCGTTTCTGCATCAAGCAGTGCATTGTCCTGCGGTGCGAAACTTGTCATCGGTTGAGTATCCAGTTCTTGCTCGTCCTCTGTATCAATCACGAAGTAACGCAATATCGGTATATCGATTGGGTTGTCGTCCTGCTCAACGAAGAACGCCACAAGATGAAGACCGCTCTGATCGGTAGGTAACTGGGGACTGACAATTCGGGTTCGCCCCTGACCGGAGCTTACCAATGGCTGGCGGATGACTTGAAGTACCCGCCCCGTTTGCGAACCATAGCTGGTAGTTGGATCAATCAAGCGCCACTCCCCACGCAAAATACCGCTACTGGTAAAGCTCACTTCGGCAATAGCCTGCAAGGTGCTGCCCTGATTGATGACTTCAGTACGAGCATTATTACTGAAGCTCAAATCAATTCGGCTCACCTCTAATGCTTGGGTATTTACCCCCGTCGCAGAGACAGCGATATTTGCAGAGAGGTTCGTTTGCGTATCAGTGAAGGTCCTGACAATTTGTACCCGTCCCGCTGGACTGCTCGCGATCGCTTTCAACTGCGTCGCGTTCAGCGTTATCGTATCGTTTATGAATATTGTGCCTGTGGCCGCTCTATTCAGAGTAGACAAACCTGAGATATTTCCAGCAACGGTTCCGATATTTGCCCCATTCACATACAACGCGGCTGATGAAGACGTGACCAGCTTTGTACTTGTGATCACGGTTTCTGTTCGGTTGATCTGCCAATTCACCTGAAAAGAATAGCTGTTCTGCACAGGCACAAAGACACTGTTTGGGCTGGGGGTGACCGCATTAATATCGGCCTTCACCTCGGGTGAAAGCATAAACAGCGAAACAAGTGCTAAGGCACTAATAATTGCCAGAGAACGGAGCGGTAACGCGAATAATCGCAAAAATTTGGTAGTTGTCATCGGGATCGGTGCTTGCTGAGTTTCCATGGTAATTCTCCATCGCGCCACGAATTGCTAAGGCAATTCCTGGATTATTCTGAGAGGCCGTTCTAACTGTCCAGCCAAGTTCGGCATTCACTAGTTGCCTATCAGGTACGTCGTTGTCACCCCCAGCCAGGTTCAAATTATAGTTAACGCTCAAATTGATTTTGTCTGTCAGTCTCGAGTTGAGACCCAAGTTCCAGTTAGTGTTGTATGTCGTCGCATCATCCGTGTCAGTCTCAAATACCCCATATTGGATGTCAGAATACAAACTTAATTTCGAAGTCGGATTCCACCCCGCAGACAACGTAGTAAAGCGATTCTGCGTGTCGCCAATCACATCTGCCTGATCGTCAAATTCTGAGAATGTATAGGAGGCTGACCAATACCAGCGGCTATAGCTTGAGCCACCGCCCAAAGTCGTCGAGCTGGTCAAATTGTTAGTATCAGGCCCTATATAACTATCAGGCGTATCCTTTCGCTCCAAATCAGCAGCTAGCCCGCTCAACTGCACGAATGGTGTGCCAAGCCACGCAAGACCATCCGTTTGCTGATCAAAGACATAACTGCCATTCCAGTTTGCCATTCGTAGTCTGTCTGTTGGCAATCCACTCAGATCATCCACGTTGTTAGTTTCATGACTCAGTTGCAGGTTGGCAGAAAAGCGATTCCAGTAAAAATTACTGTATGCCGAGGTCATTTCACGATCAGCAGCCAGGCCCGGGTTTGCCAGAGAGGCAAAAAATGTATCAATTCGTTGATAGGTCAGGCCAAAGTTAAGATCTGCAGGTATATCATTGAGAAGTAACTCATCAAACGGATTCGCTGTAAGTTGCAGGGTGACAGCATCACTTTTTTCCTTTTCTGATGTGGCGTCCTCAATATCGGAATTAAAGCTGGCGCGCGCATACTCCCCTGCCAAGGCCAACTTTCCATCCATAAAACCTTTATCGACGCCAACAGACCAACCCGAGCCATCTGCACGGGGACTATTGTCCGTAACGGCCGCCCCTGTCGTCGAGCCTTCACCGTCGTAATAAAGTGTGGATATTTTCAACGCATCGGGATCAGCTGAAAACGGTTTCACTGAGGCAACAAACCCATCAACTCGGCTCTCAGGCTCGGTCAAACCTGTGAAATGACTACTGCCGACAAGGCTATCAGGTCTGAAAGAAAAGGCTTTCGCACTCACTCGCTCGGAGGTATCGCTCATACCTAGATAAACCCCTCTTCGCTGAGAGAGAGACATCAGATTTGAATTAACACCTAGGCTATGGTGTCCGAGGGTGAGCGAGCTGTTGAGTTTTTCATCCTGCCGGGATGCGGATAACTGATACTCGCCAATATCAACACTTTGACCCGTTGGACTAAGTGATTGCTCACTTTGCA
>JASBUF010000050.1 GCA_030148085.1 Methylophaga sp.
ATTCGTGCTCAAGGTGCTGAGGTAGTGATTTTATCAGTGCCCAAGCCAGGCGTATTTTTAAAACCGGCACCGTTATATTTACAACTAGCGACTGAACTCGGTTTACCAATCGCCAACGAGATTATTGCCGACGTTGAATCAAAGACATCACTCAAATCGGACGCTATCCATCCAAATGCAGCAGGATATCGACTGATTGCTGAGCACGTTCATCAGTTACTCAATGACAGCGGAGCGCTTTAATAGGCTTCCTGAAGCGGCGCATCACCATCGTTCAGAGCTGATTTGACGATAACGCGGTTCCGACCTTCCCCTTTGGCTTGATACAAAGCCTCATCAGCATATTTAACCATGTCGTCAAAGCTTAACTGGATCGATGGGGTAACGACATAAACACCAAAACTGGCTGTGATTTTGAGGCTTAATGGTCCATCTTTTATTTCAAGCGCATTCACGGCTAGCCTGACACGTTCAAATAACTGCTGCGCCTCATGGCAGCTATTCACTTCGGCAATAAGTAGAAATTCTTCACCGCCATAACGGCAGACAATGTCGTACGGACGGATCGTCTTGCGCAGAATATTGGCAAACTCTTTTAGGACAATATCACCAGTCTGGTGACCGTAGGTGTCGTTCACATTTTTAAAATAGTCGATATCGACCATGGTGACGGACAGGTTCTGATCATTACGAACGCAACGTTCCAACTCCACCATAAAGCTGGCATTACCAGCACGACGATTCAAGACACCGGTCAACTCGTCGTAGTAAGCCAGTTTTTGCAAAACTTCATTCGATTGCTTGAGCTTTTCCTGCGTATCAATAATACGTTTGGCAACAGCAAACTTAGCATTGAGGAAATTACCATCAACCGGTTTGGTGATGTAGTCATCAGCGCCATAGGAGAGGGCTTCAAGTATCTGCTCGTCGGCATTGTAGGAGGAGACGATGATGACGTAGGGCTGATCTTCGCTGAGAGTTTCTCTGAGTAGGGTGGTCACTTCAACACCACTCAGGTCCGGCATATTCCAGTCCATAAAAATCAGGTTTGGCGGACTGTCTGACTGAATAACGTCGAGTGCCTCAAGGCCTGAAGCGGCCTCGACAATCTCACAGTCATGCTGGCTAAGCAGGCCGCGTAAAGTGAGTCTTGTTGTTATTTCGTCGTCTGTAATCAGGACTTTCATGCATTACACTATAAAATAAAGGCAACAGCATACCTAACTTTAATTTAGCCAGTTTGCGATGTTTTGGCCAGTTTATAGTCAGAGATAGCTTCTAACATTTGATCAATCTTATCGTTTAATACCTGCATCACGGATTGACATTGCTGATCATTGGCGGACTGTGCAGCAGCCTCTAATTCTCTCGCACAGGCAAGCACGCCATTAGCCCCAATCGCTGAGGCGCTGCCTTTCAGTTTATGGGCATCACGCCTGAGCAGCTCGAAATCCTGTTGTTGATAATGTGAATTCATATTGTCTATCAGCTCAGGTGTTTGCTCCTGGAACATCTCCAGCATCTGTAAAAACAAGCTTTCATCATTGAGCAGCCTTACTAATGAAGCTTGTCTATCCCAGAACGTTTCTGCCCCAGTCTTTTTTGCAGTCGTTTGTCGTTTCGGGACGATAGTCGTTGTTGAAAGGCTCTCCGAGGCGCTCAGCCATATCCCTACCTTTGCTTCTAGGTCTCCTGCAGACAGCGGTTTTGCCAGATAGTCATTCATGCCTGCTGCCAGACAGGATTCCCGGTCACCCGTCATGGCGCCAGCCGTCATGGCAATAATAGGTATCTTCGATTTAGCATCGCCAGCGCGGCCACTGCGGATCATTTCCGTGGTTTTAAAACCATCCATGACTGGCATCTGGCAGTCCATCAGTACCAGTCGAATTTGTGGATGATCAGCCAGGCGCTGCAGTGCTGCTTCGCCATTCGAGGCGGTAAAGAGCTCAAACCCATAAGTTTCAAGTAAGCCTATAGCCACTTTCTGATTGATTTCATTATCGTCGACAATCAGAATCGCATTTTTCTTCAGGGCATGAAGTTGCTCGCTGTAGCTTTGTGCGAGTTCGTTGTTGATGCTGGATTCGGGCAACACCAATTGCCTGCTGCTTATGTGTGATAAGGCTGACGCTAACTCTACCGGTAGTATGGGGCGCATAATGAGCTGGTATTCCATTGGCGCTTCTATGCCATCGGCTAGATGACGGTGTTTGAGCATCAGGCTGAAGACAAATTTTTCGTTATGTGCGTACTGAGAACCCAGTGTCGTGAGGAACTGTTCGATGATCTGTTTATCGTAGTCACTCTCAAGTTGATCGATTCGTGCCATGACGATGTCAGCGTCAAATTGGTCGTTATTGCTATCAATATTGACTTCCGCGCCCCATAAGCTCAGTAGTTTCACTAATGACTGTCGCACACTCAGACTGTTTTCATGTACTTCAAAACGGTAACCGCTGAGATCAATCAATTGCCCGATACCTGTTGAATTCTCTGCTGCTGCGAAGCGTAGGCTAAAGGAGAAAGTGCTGCCTTCACCGGTCTGGCTGTCGACGTTGCAGTTGCCACCCATCAACTGACATAACTTGCTGACGATAGACAAGCCCAGACCGGTTCCGCCGTATTTGCGGGTTGTTGACGCATCCGCCTGGGAAAAAGCTTTAAAAAGTTTGGATAGTTTATCGGCACTGATACCAATGCCACTGTCTTTGACACTGGCGTTGAGGATGATTTCTTTTGTCTGAGGATCTTCCTGTGTGGAGCCAGTAATAACGATTTCCCCGCGCTCCGTAAACTTAATCGCATTGGATATCAGGTTGTTAAGTATCTGTCTGAGCCGGAGGGCATCACCAGTGACAGTAGTGTGTTGAATGCCACTGATGTCGAGCACGATTTCTACATTTTTCTCCATGGCTCTGGCTGCCATGGAGTTCGCGACCTGGCTAAAATTATCTATCAGGCTCATAGGCAATGATTCGATTTCCAGATGTCCGGCTTCGATTTTGGACAAGTCGAGGATATCGTTGATCAGCATCATCAAGGACTTCGAACTTTGTGTGGCTGTATTCAAATACGCTTGCTGCTTGTCGGTTAATGTTTCACGGCGTAGTAGATTTAACATGCCGATGATGCCATTGAGCGGTGTACGAATTTCATGGCTGACATTCGCGACGAAGCTGGATTTCATACTGCTGGCCTGCATTGCTTCATTTTTCGCTTCAAGCAACTCCCGCGTGCGTATGTTTACTTTATCTTCCAGCGACTGATTCAGCTCCTCCAGCTCCTGTTTGAAGCGGTTTTCACGGGTAATGTCGCGGATAATGGTTGAGGCACCGATTATCTGATCGTCCTTGTCGCGCACAGGTGACAGGGAAACGGAGAGGGCGATACCACAACCCTGACTACCAATCCCCATCAACTCCAGTGTTTGTACGGGGATATCATTTAAACAGGCATCCAGAGAGGCCTGGAGTTTATCCTTATTTTCAATGGTGCCGACCAGATCCGCTAAAGAACGGCCTTCAAGGTTTTTTCCGGGGGGAGACAGAATATCGAAACAGGCTTGATTCCAGTCCTGAATCGTTCCTTTGGCATCAACGGTTAATATGGCATCACGAGAGCCATCGATGATGGCCGCATACTGTGATTGTGCATAGCTCAGATCGACCTGTTTAACCAGTATTTTTCGATAGATAAAGATGATGACTATGCCGACAGCAATAACGGACAACAAGATAATGGTCGTGGCTGTTCTTCGCTCAGCAAAGGCCATATCAATGACACGCTGTGACTCGACTGCTGTCAGGGTAAGATAACGTTTACTTGATAAGCCAAACCCACCCGGCAGATCGATATCTGTTGAGATGATGTGATAGCTTTCCTGCGTGTCCGATGCAGTAATTTTATTTTTTGTCAGTTGCTTGAAATCCTGACTCCATGTCGACGCTTCCGCATTGTATTCAAAATTGAATGCTTTGGATTTATCAAAAGGATGGAGCAGGTAATTGCCTTGGTTATCGGTCAGAAAGAGGGCTAAGCCTTCTGGCAGATCAGCTTGGAGTTCATTCAGCAGGTAATTCGCGTTGTAGTTGATGATAATGATGCCGAACAAGCTATTGTCTGCCGTCAGAATCGGTGTGGCAACACGATAGGTGGGCCAATGCGGGTAGTCTAGACGTCCATGTTCGCGATTCAGGCTTAAACCGGAAAAATACACTTCGCCCCTCTCCATCGACGCAGTGGTCTGAAAATACTCGCGACCGCCCTTGGCTTGTAACTCGCTGTCGGGAATAACTCGCATGGCACCGTTACCATGAGCACGCTCAACACGCACAAGCTCACGACCATTATTTTCGACGCCGATAAAACGAATCTGGGCGATAGCAGGTTGGCTGCTCAGGTATGCAAAAAAGATTTTTGACAGCCGTTCACGCCACAAATCGAGCGTCGTGTTTTCATCGGTATCAAAATCATCATTTGCTTTTGCCCGCATAATCCCGTTTATGGGGGGGGTATTCGATAAAAAGCGGACAGCGGCGGCATTGTTTGTAAATGTACGATTGATGAATGACTTTTTGGTTTCGTTCAGTTGGTGCAGTGCGCGTGTAGTGTCGTTAAGAACGATTGTCTGATTCTTGTTTTCGAAATATACAAACAGAGTTGCGGAAATAATGACCAGTAAAACCAAGCTGAAAAGAAGAAAAGCATTTGCGCCATACTTGGCAATAGAAAGTGAGGGTCTCAAGCTTTTTGGCCTATATCATATTCGGTGTTTAGATATTTGATGAACTGGTCTTCGGATAACGGTCTGCTATACAGATAGCCTTGACCATAGTGGCAGCCGAGTTTGAGCAGTTCATCACGATGTTCCGACGTTTCCACACCTTCGGCGACCAAGTCCAGACTCATGGACTGGCCGAGATTAATAATTGTCTTGACGATTTCATAGTCACGTTGATTATTGAGCATGCCTTTCACGTAGGACATATCCAGCTTTAGTTTATCGACATCAAGACGGCGCAGGTAGGTAAGATTAGAGTACCCTTTACCAAAGTCATCAATCGCCAGTTTAATGCCCATTTGTTTGAGTTCATTGAATTTGCTCAATGTATCATCAAAATTTCGGATAAAAGCGGTTTCAGTGACTTCGAGCTCCAGCATACCGGGCTTTAGCTCGCTGGCATAAAGGGAGTCCTTGACCAGATTGACTAAATTATCGTTAAGGCATTGAACGGCGGAAATATTCACTGAAACGGGGATGTTGTAACCTCGCGCTGCCCATTGGGCGCACTGCCGACAGGCAGACTGCATAACAACGGCACCAAGTTGAACAATCAGGCCGGACTCTTCTGCAATAGGAATAAACTCGGCCGGAGAAATTAGTTTCCCGGCGTAGTCTCTAATACGCACCAGAGCTTCGGCGCCAATTGTCTGGCCACTCGTCATATCGACTTTGGGCTGATAGAACACTTCGATCATGCTTTTATCAGCCAGGCAGTTACGTAACAGCTCTTCGGTTGAACGTCGCTGCATCAACGTGCGTTCCAATTCATCCGTAAAGATGAGATAACGATCACCACCTTCAAATTTGGCTCGGTATAAGGCGGCATCCGCCTGCTGCATCACCGTATCAGGATCGCTGCAGCGTTTGTCTATCAGACTGACGCCAATACTGACTGACAGACTGTATTTCTCGTCGTTCACCGTGATAGGTGTGCGTAATAAGTCGAGTAATAAATGCAGTTCCTTTTCGAGTGCATCCTGAGTGGAAAGATCTCGGAAGATGACCATGAATTCATCGGCACCCAGCCTACCGATACTGTCATCCGGCTCGTAGTTTTCAAACAGCCGTCGCGCCATCCCTCGGAGGACTGCATCGCCCGTACCATTACCATGGGCATCATTGAAAAACTTGAAATGGTCGACGTCAATCACGGCCATTGCCATCTTAATGTCTGAGACTTTCACCGCATCACAGGAAAGTTGTAGTTTTTCTCTAATAAACAAACGATTAGCGACGTTAGTTAATTGGTCATAACTGGATGCCTGATTTCGTAAAAGGCTCAGACTAAGGGTATGGCTTATGTCATGTATCACTGCAACAGCCCCAGTCATCTGGCCC
>JASBUF010000054.1 GCA_030148085.1 Methylophaga sp.
TCAATTGTCCACTTCCTGTATTAAAAGCCCGCAAAGCCCTGGCTGATATGACTGTCGGTCAGAAGCTGCACCTGATCGCCACCGATCGCGGTGCTAACAAGGACATCCCGGCCTTCTGCAAAATGACCGGCAACCCACTGATCGACAGTTCGGAGGCCGATGGCAAACTGTACTTCACTATCGAAAAGGGAGAAGCCAATGGCTAAGAAACTAGCCATCATCGCCAGTAAAGGCACACTGGACGGCGCCTATCCACCGTTCCTGCTTGCCTCCACCGCCGTGGCACTGGGCTTTGAAGCCAAGATTTTCTTCACTTTTTATGGCCTGCAATTACTTAACAAAGAGCTGAACCTCAAAGTCTCGCCACTCGGTAACCCGTCCATGCCGATGCCGGTCACTGTGCCCAGCATTGTCCAGGTTCTGCCCGGGCTGGAAGGCTTTGCCACCTGGATGATGAAACGCAAATTGAAAAAGAAAGGCGTGGCCAGCGTTGAAGAACTCAGGGAAATATGCATCGATTCAGGGGTTGAACTGATCGCCTGCCAGATGACTGTGGACTTGTTCGACTTCAAACACGAAGATTTTTTTGAAGGCATCAGCAGCGGCGGTGCTGCCACTTTTCTGGAATTTGCCTCCGAAGCTGATATCACGCTTTACATCTAAGCTGGCGTCCCCGGCAGGAGTCGAACCTGCGACCTTCCCCTTAGGAGGGGGACGCTCTATCCAGCTGAGCTACGGGGACAATGGCTGGGCATTATAACAGGCGCAGGTCAGGGCTTCGAGACGATATAGTTGAAGCCGGCGATAAACCGCCATGCCTGAATTGGCAAGCACGAACATTTAGCTCGACGAACTAAGTAAGCTATTGAAACCGCTGTTGGCCCGATTCAGTGTTTTCCATACTAAGTATGTAAATGGAATATTTTGTTCATTATTTTCCAGTCTTCATCGACTTTGACTAGATTGAAGAAATCGGTAAACCGGTTTCCCGTCCAGTTATCTGTCTCAACCCTTACACTGGCGATCGTGCCAACAATCTCTATTTTTGAAATTTTATAGACTAAATCTTGAGCGGCGCCATTTGAGTCATTCCAATCAAACAAAGTCTGAATTGGACCAGCGACAAAATCTGGGCCGACATATCCAGACCACGTTGCAGTCCCATGAAAAGCTGGTTTCATTTCAGAGCCTTTTCCTGAAATAGCGCCTTTTAAATAATGATTTGTCACTAAGTCAGTGATTGCTTGGTAAGCATCAATATCAGTCAGAGCAGCCCTATTACCCTCCAAAAATTATATAAACTATAGTTGGTTGCTTAAGGTTAGTCATGTCAGAGTATAAAGCCGTTGTTCAAACAATTGGTATGAATGATAGCTTAGAAAGATTACATGCTAGGTGGGGACGCTCTCTATCCAGCTGAGCTTCGCGAAGAGAGGCTGGGCCTTATAACAGGGCTCTTTTCCACCGACGAGTTCATTAGCGTGCAGTCGCTGATGGACGGCGGCTAATCGGGAAGAGGCCCCTTTGACAGGGCCTCTAAATCAGAATTTAAAATTCCAGACAGATCTTACCAAAGTGCTGGTTCGTCTCCTGATATTCAAACGCCTCAACCATCTTTTCAAGCGGGAATACCTTATCAACGATCGGCTTCATCTCATTCGCTTCAATTGCCTTGATCATATCTTGTTGTTGTACCCTGCTTCCAACAAGCACCCCCTGGAGTCTGGCCTGTTTCACAAAAGACTTCACGATGTTTATCTCACAAGTCTGTCCAGAAAGAATACCGATTAATGAGATTTGACCAGCCACTCGAACAGCATTCAGCGCCTGATCCAGTGTTTCGGCACCGCCAATATCAACGACGTGGTCAACACCTTTGCCATCGTTAAGCTCGCGGGCGAGATTCCCCCATTTCGGCTCCTCTCTGTAATTAATCACATGATCCGCACCCAGCTCTTCAAGGCGCTTGAGTTTTTGTTGGCTGGATGAGGTAGCGATCACTTTGGCACCCGCCATTTTGGCAAACTGTAAGGCAAAAATAGACACGCCCCCGGTCCCTTCAAGGAGGACCGAATCCCCAGATTTCAGTGGGTTGAAGTCAAACAGTGCCCGCCATGCTGTCAAGGCAGCTGTAGTAAGGGTCGCCGCCTCTGTGTGAGACCAACCCTTGGGTGACTTTGTAAAGGCCTCGGCCTTGGCTGTGACGTATTCTCTGGCGTAGCCATCTACCCCGTCGCCCGGGACCGTTGCAAAACCATCAACCAGGGGCTCGCCACTCACCCATGACGGAAAGAAAGTACTGACCACACTGTCGCCGACCTCAAATTCTTTCACGTTCGGTCCCACCTCGATGACTTCGCCTGCGCCATCGGCCATCGGTATTCTTTTTTCAGCAGCGGCCCATAGTCCTTTTACCACCGCATAATCATGGAAGTTCAGGGAGTTAGCATGGAGTCTGACAACAATTTCACCTTCGCCAGGTGACCGTGCTTCTGACTCACCGACTGAAACGTTATCAAAACCACCTCCGGCTGCGACAAACATCGCTTTACCTTTCATAAATCTGCTCCTGTTGAAAATAAGCACTCAACCTACCACTCAGGTTACAATAGTCAACCAGTTAACATTTTGTAACCTAGAAGTAATCATGAAAGAAGACTGTCAGACTTGCTACAAACCTTGCCCAGTCGAACGGGGCATGAGGATCATCGGCAATAAGTGGACAGGCTCTATCTTATGGCATCTGAAAGACCACCCGATGCGATTTAATGAGATTGCCAGACAGCTTGGCGGCGCCAGCAAAAAAGTGCTTGCCGAGAGGCTCAAGGCCATGGAAAACAATAAGCTTATCAAAAGGGAAGTGATCTCGGTGAAGCCGGTGGCGGTTCAATACGATATTGCCCAGAGGGGGCTCAGTGCGCTAACTATTTTAGAAGAGCTGAAAAACTGGACGCTTGAAAATGATCTTTAGCTTGTATTCCCGGACGCTCTATCCAGCTGAGCTACAGGGACAATGGACGCACATTATAACAGGGGTCTGGCATCTCGACGAATAGCGGATAAGTCCGGCTGAATGAAAGTCAGATCATCGGCGCGCTGGAATCTCTACTTAGCTTTCATAAACAACAAAAAATTCGGCCGCTACAATAGCCAAAACTCTTCCTTCACTATGACTAGCGGGATTGTTTAGCCCACTTGTCCCCATCAATATTTTTCATGAAAGGCTACTTAATTTACCATTGTCTTTTACACCTTTCAGGTGAAGTACTTCATCGTTTTAATACCTGTTGGAAATGAGATGCTTGAACCGCAAAAACCTAAAAATGAGGCAGAACGACTGCACGCGCTCAGAACGCTTCAAATTTTGGATACCACCCATGAGGAGAGGTTTGATCGTGTAACACGAATGGCCAAACGAATGTTTGGTGTCTCTATTTCACTCGTCAGTCTGGTTGATGAGGATCGTCAGTGGTTTAAATCTGCTCAGGGTATTGATGCCACAGAAACCCCCAGGGATATATCCTTTTGTGGTCACGCTATCAATGAAGATGGTTTGTTTATCATCCCTGATGCTCTTTCAGACGAGCGATTTTCTGATAACCCGCTAGTCACCGGTTCACCCAACATTCGTTTTTACGCGGGTTACCCGCTGAAACTAAGACAAGGCATCAACATTGGAACTCTGTGCCTTATCGATTCTGAGCCTAAAGAACTTGATGAGGAAGATCAGCAGCTACTCGAGGATCTGGGCGCGATGATCGAGCAAGAAATTAAATCCATTCAGTTGGCCACACTGGATGAATTGACATTGGTCTCGAATAGACGTGGATTTTTGAGTCTAGCTGAACACACTCGAAATGTTTGTCTTCGTAAAAAGATGTCGATGACGGTCATTCTATTTGACTTGAATGAATTTAAACCAATCAATGATAAATACGGGCACCACGAAGGTGATTTTGCATTGATCCAATTCGCAAATGTCATGCGAGAAGTATTTCGTAATAGTGACGTGATTGGACGTTTAGGCGGTGATGAATTTGTAGCCATGCTCACTGATGCCGACCAAGAACAAGTTGATGCAATAATTACCCGGTTTGCTGATGCCGTTGAAGAAACGAACCAAAACTTAGACAAGCCATACAAAATCGAATTTAGTGCTGGTGTAGCTTCTTTTTCATGTGAAACCGACAAGACATTGGAGCAAATGATTGAGCAAGCTGATGTTGCTATGTATGAAAACAAAAAGAGGTCGAAAAGCGAGAGTAACTGAGATTCTAACGGGTCGATATTGGCATTGGGAACGCTGCCTTGTGATGCAATGAGCGCGTGAACTAAAGTCTATTTCTACACCACACTTGGAATTCTCCCTCAGCTTGCCAAACCGGCAAAAGCCGCTTCAAAGCCATTCAATGAACTATAAACATCTACTACCTTCTTGCTATCCATTCAAATAACACGAAAATACGCAAGCATTTGAAGTGAGGAAGATGATCATTTCTCGCTTAAAGATGGTTAGACTCTATCCTGCTGAGCTACGGGGAGAATGGCTGAGCATTATAAGAGGCGATGAAAATGGCTTTGAATCGAGTTGAAGCCAACCGGCGACTAAGCGGCGACAAAACAATCTTATAAACAGGGGATTGATTTTGCTATATCACTGACGTCAATTCAGCCCATATAGACGCTAACACTTAATAACAGACTCTAAGGCCAGTCTATCTACAACCAAGACATAGATTCGATAATAACTAGCAAAACACACAATAAAATTAACTCATATCTGAGTGCTGACTTTTTTATAAAGCACTTAACTTCTCTTAAATCACCGTAGAGTAATGGCTTCATTTATTTAGCTGATCTTATTGTGAACTCGGTCACAATTGGGATAAATTAAATGGGTGGTTACGCCTATCCCATAACTATCCAAGGATTGAAGACACAACTATGAAAAGCGCGATAATTACATTACCACTCCTTTTTCTTGCTCACTCCGCACTAGCAGAAGCCCCAGCAGTCATCCATATCACCCAGCCAGGTGATGGCCAAATGAGCTGTGAAGAGATCAGCACAGAAATTGCCACTATGGACACAGTGATTACTGAAGCTGAATCGAGCAAGTCAGCCAGCAACCTAGCAGGTATCGGTGCTAGTATAGCCGGACACTTTGCCGGTCTTGCGGGAGGTGGAATTGGTGCTGCTGTTGCCACTAACGGCGCAAACGCTGTTGTTAACAACAATAAGCAGTCGGCCGAAGAACGCATTGATGCAGCCAAGCAACGACGTACCATGCTGATGGGGATTTATGCAGGGAAAAGCTGTGGGAGTGAATAATGGAGTGCTTACCTTATTCATTGTTGAGCGCGGTTTCTAGTGCCTAAGTATAGATCGAGTTAGTGTCTGTGATAACCGTCTAACTCGGCCACATTACTACAGTACGAACAGACGCCAAAAATACAGGACTCATATTGATTTATGTCCTATCGAGCGTCGAGCCATCTCCCATTACCAAGAAAAAACATTACGAGAGACTATGACATCAAACGATGGGTAATCAGACTGATATGCTCGTCCTGACCACTAGTAAATTTGCTAATAAATTGTATGCTGGGGAAGACTCGGCCGTGACATCCGTCGTGATAAAAAATCTGCATAGATGACCACGTCTCATAGCTTGAGGACGCTCTACTCTGCTGAGCTACGGGGAAAATGGTTGGGCGTTATAACAGGCGAACGGCAACACGACGAATGGGTGATAATTGCCGCTGCATGGACGGCGACTGATCGGCGAACAGTGGTGAAGAAAAAGGGGAGTTTATACTCCCCTTTTTTGATGGATCGATGCTTTATTCCCATCCGGATGCCTGAGCAGCCAGTTTATCCTCTTTTGGCGCGTCAGTAATCATGACTTCGGTGGTGAGCATCAAACCTGCTATAGAGCAGGCATTCTGCAATGCGCTACGTGTGACTTTGGCAGGGTCAAGAATGCCCATCTCCAGCATGTCACCGTATTCGCCGGTCTGCGCGTTGTAGCCGAAATTGCCTGCTTCTGAGCGGACTTTTTCAAGCACCACGCTGGCTTCATCCCCCGCATTGGTGACGATTTGACGGAAAGGTTCTTCCATCGCACGTAATGCAATGCGTGCACCGGCTTGCTGATCTTCATTGGCGAGATTGAGGTCTTTCGCCTTAACCAGCTCGGCAACGCGAACCAGACTCAGACCACCTCCTGGGACAATGCCCTCTTCCACCGCAGCACGGGTAGCATGGAAGGCATCATCAACCAGGTCTTTTTTCTCTTTCATTTCAACTTCGGTTGCAGCACCCACACGAATCACGGCAACACCACCAGCCAATTTAGCCAGGCGTTCCTGCAATTTTTCCTTATCGTAGTCAGAGCTTGAGTTTTCGATCTCTTTTTTGATCTGGCTAACGCGTGCCTCAATCGCCTTGTCATCGCCGGCACCATCAACAATGGTGGTCGCATCTTTACCAACCAGTACCCGTTTTGCACTACCCAAATGCTCTACAGTCACCGATTCCAGCGAGAGACCCACCTCTTCGCTAATCACGGTAGCACCAGTCAACACCGCGATGTCCTGTAACATCGCTTTGCGGCGGTCTCCAAAACCTGGGGCTTTGACTGCAGCGACTTTTAAAATACCGCGCAGTTGGTTGACGACCAGGGTC
>JASBUF010000057.1 GCA_030148085.1 Methylophaga sp.
GATCCAATAAAGAAATTGAAAAAAGAGCGAGCTAAAAAACTTGAGCAGGCGATTCATGCACAAAGAAATGGCGACATAAAAAGTTATGCATCAATCACCAGCGAGGCTGAAAAGTTGTTGCAGGAAATCCAAAAACTGGAATCGTTGAAAGCACAGAATAAATGACAACATTTTATCCATGCCTCTAGTTCATCGGTAAGGTTAGTAAAATTGCTCTTCAACTGAGCTAGTGTCTAATTTATGGCATCAAGGACAATACAAGCTGATGCAGCTGAGACCATATCCGTAATGAATTCTTCAAACTCCTTAGAAAAAAGAAACTCCCATTCAACAGGTCATCTGTTTTCACGATGGAGATTGTCCTTTATGCAGCCTTGAGGTGAATGTCATGAAAAAACTAGATAAAACCGGCAAGGTAAATTGGATAGACATCTCAGAAAGCCATGATGAACTCTCTACTTTTGGCATTAGCTACGAGGATGCTGCTATAAACGCAGCTGATAAGAACAAAGGGCATCCGTACTAACCTATGCGGTACTGCCTATGTAGGGCGTAACAATAATCTCATCTGACATGAAATTAGTAGGATGAACAATTTGCTCTTCAGGCCTAATTCTTTCTTCAGTTAACCTCTAACAGCATGAGTCTAACTTTCAGAAAGAAACAACTGTCTAAAAGTGTTCCCTCAATTGTTCCCTCAATTGTTCCCTCAATTGAGCTGAGAACTCAGAAGTTATGGAGTTTGGGCATGAACATGAGTTAAGAGGAGAAAACCCAATATATATCGGGGTCAACTAAATATTTGTGACTCACTGTGAAACAGTATTAAACACCTTTACGGCGGACTCCTTCTCCGCCATATTTAGCTCAACCAGAAAGCGGCTCAGCTTTCATCCAATTGAGTCCTGCCTTCAGCCTCATCGTGTTACCTATCGCACGGTTTGGTCAGCTCAACCTTGCACTCGCGGGCTTTTTACGACTTGAAAAAGTCATCACGGTCTTAATTGACTCACAGCCTGTTGAATACGGCGACTTTATGCTTTCCTGCAATAACCTGCAACTCGCTAAGGCTGTTCATAACATCGTGGATAAAGCCTATTACTTCAGAGGCCTAGACGAGGGCCCTCGACCAATTACCGCTCTTCGCTGCGCTTTGCCGACCTTGGTCTTGCAAATAAGCCATCTTCGATAAAGCGCTCAAACTCAGCCACGCTTAATGGCTTGGCAAAGAAATAGCCTTGCAGCCACTGGCAGCCAATTTGCTGAAGGATATCGCACTGGCTTTCTGTTTCGACGCCTTCAGCGATCACTTCAATGCCCAGATGGCTGGCCATCCCGGTAATCGCTTCAATGATGGCCCTGTCATCCTCATCCACTTCCAGATCACGAATAAACGAACGATCAATTTTCAGATAGTCGACGTCCATTTCTTTCAGATAGGACAGAGACGAATAACCCGTACCAAAATCATCGACGGCGATCTGGATATCAGCCTGACGTAAGCGTTTGAGCAAATGACGACCTTCCGCATGGCGCTGCATCAGTACACTTTCGGTAATTTCCAGCGTGATCAGGCTGGCATCAATGCCTTGCTGTTCGATAATGGCCAGCCAATCCAACCGTCCTCTCTGATTAGCAAAGTTATGCGCAGAGCGGTTGACAGACACATGCACCTCACCGAAACCACGCTGCTGCCAGTCTTTGATCTGACGACAGACCTGACTGAAGACAAAATCATCAATTTTTTCGATCATACCCATACGCTCTGCCTGCGGCAGAAATTCTGTCGGCGGGATCAAGCCGCGTTCAGGATGTTGCCAGCGCACCAGGGCCTCGGCACTGATACTGGTATCTTTCGTGTTGGCGGCAATAAGGGGCTGATAGAAGACTTCCAGTTCACCATTCTCAATCGCCGCTTCCAGCTCATTGATGATAAAAGTGCGTGACCGCCAGCTCGATTCGAGCTCAGAAGTATAGAACTTGAACGCACTGCCGCCCATGTCCTTGGCGGCATACATTGAACGATCAGCATTCTGGATCAGCATGCCAGCATCTATCGCGTCATCCGGGTAGAAAGTCACACCAATACTGGTGGTAACCCGCAGCGTTTGCTCTTTGATGGTAAGTGGCTGCTCGATCTCATGGATCAGTTTCTGCGCAATATGAACGGCATGACTCATACTCTCGACTGCACTGAGAATGATGGTGAACTCATCCCCACCGAGTCTGGCGACAGTGTCGACCTCACGCACACAGTGACGGATACGCAGCGCCATCTGCCGCAATAACTCATCACCAAACTCATGCCCCAACGTGTCGTTAACGTCTTTGAAACGGTCCAGATCCAGAAACATCAAGCAGAGCTTTTCGTTATCCCTGGCAGAGCGCAAAATAGCCTGTTGTAAGCGATCAGTGAATAGTCGCCGGTTCGGCAGATCGGTCAGGGTGTCATAGTTGGCGTGACGCTCAATCTTAATCTGCGCTTCCTTAACCGCCGAGATATCCGAGAACACGGCGACCATGTTGGTAATCCTATGCTGGTCATCATAAACCGCAGACATCGATACGAAAGCTGGAAAATGTTTTTTTGTTTTATGCCGGCTCTGGATCTCACCGCGCCAGATCCCGTCTTTCGCAATGGCCTTGGCAAATTCTTCTGACAGCATCTGATAATCCGACTCTGTCATGTCCTGCACCAGAAAGTCGGGATACTGACCAATGACTTCGGCTTCCTGATAGCCTGTGATAAGTGTAAAGGCCGTGTTCACCGCGATGATTTTTTTGCTTTCATCGGTAATGATCATCGCTTCACTGGTAGAGTTGAACGCCACATCAGATAAACGCAGCTTGTCTTCTGTCAACTGCATTTCAGCCAGCACATCACGAATTCTTCGCTCCGACTCCTGCGCCCGATTGCTCGCTTCTGATAACTCTTCGGTACGCAGACTGACCTCGGCGGCAATCCGATGCGTACGTCCGGTGATACTCAAGAACAGCAAAGAGAATAAACCCGCCAGCAAAAAGCCGCCGATCAGCGCAACCACTGCCAGATTCGTGTTAGTTGCTTCAAGAAACTGCTGGGTTGGGCTGAATATCAGGCGCATCTGACGTCCCGCCAGCTCAAATGGCACTTCGTGACGGCTAGCAGTCTCAATTGACGCAGCCTGCTGATAGTAGAAGTCACCGCTTTCTTCATCGCGCCATCTCAGCGTGAAATCACGCATTTCCTGCCCTTGCAGTATGGCTTCGATAAACTCTTCGACACGGATCACAATATTCACCAGGCCGACAATATCACCCTGTTTCGGGTCAAGCACCATCTTGCCATCATACCGTTGATAAATACCCCGGTAGATAATCAACGCATTGATACGGTGATGATCACGTAAAATTTTTAATGGTGCTCTGGCATAGGCGTGGCCACTCTCTATGGCTACTTCAATAACCTGCCTCGACGTTGCCGAAGACATCGGATCAAAACCACGCGCAGGTTTATTGTCCCACTCCGGTTCCAGGAAAGTAATCGGATAATAGACCTCACGTTTTGACGCTGGTCCCAAAGTATCTTTAGCCACAAACTCGGTAATAGTGAACCCCGGACCAAAATACGCCTGCTGTTCGGCCTCATAGGCCGGACGTTGCTCATGGGTGACTTTCGGCAGCCATTCAACGACCTGTATATACTGATTTTTACTGGTCGCCCAGTTGACGAACTCGCTGAACTCTTTGCGCGTCACGCTATCCGAAGACATGAACAGCTGTGCGACACTTTCCTGAATCAGCTCCTCGGCACGCAAAGCAACCTGAAACAACGTCGCCGCTTCTTGGGTGCGGATACGGAAACGATCATCCAGCCGGCTTGTTTCAAACTGTTTGATATGGAACGTGACGACAACAATAACCAGCAGTGACACCACTAATTGAATGCCCAGTAGCCAGCGACGGCTTTGCCATAATTTACGTGGCTGACCGATAAAGCTCGTCACCACGGGCAAGCAGACCAGAACACCCAATGCATCACCGGCCCACCAAGCTAACCAACTGCCGAAAAAGTCCTGCGTTAAATCGCTAAAAGCATACAGACTGGGCACACTGACACTAGCACTAATCAGGCATATCACCGGTATCCAGGCGATAAAGAGCAGAATTTCGCGATCATCACTCAATGTCAGTGGTGAGCTGACAAAGCGTTTAAGCAACAGACTGCCAACCATCGCCTGCAAGGCCGAGGCAAATGCAATAACCAGTGGTAACAAATGAACTAGAGGGTCACGCCAGTTTTGCTCCTGCGCTATCAGTAAGTTGAGCAAGTAGGAGCCAATAACAATGCCTGGTAATACCTGATGAAGACGCAAAGATAAGCAGGCAGCCAGCGCGATACCGGCCGGAAAGAATATGACCGCGGTAAAGTCATTGATGGCCGATATCTGCAGACTCAGCCAGCCTGTTCCGATATAAATCAGAGACAGAATCAGATTGATGCCAAGGGCGTGCGATAAGTCGCGCTGGGACAACGACACATTTTCTCCACTGAATCTTTTATTCCCTGCTCCATCGCAGATGGTGCTGTTTTGTTTTGGTTTTAACACCGGACCCTGGCGTTACTCTCTCTAGTTCTATTATCGACCGATTGTACAATGTCGTGAGTTTTTTCCTACTGTCGTGCGGGACAAACGCATCCCCGCTTCCAGCTTCGCCCTTTATCATCATGCTAAGTAATTGTTTTACATACACGCATAAGCAACTTATACGCTGAGGATGGAAAAGCCGTTCTATAGTGCTTAGAATAGTCCGTTCTATGGTGGCCCGCATTGGTCTCCTCGCGACGATATGTTGGTCAACCCGTCAGGCCCGGAAGGGAGCAGCGGAGCCTTCGGACTCGGGCGCCGAGATCCGGCTGGTGTGGGTCACCACCCTAATATGATCAATGGGTGACGCATAACCGATGAGTTATCTGGTTTTAGCCCGCAAGTGGCGACCTAAATCGTTTTCGGAAGTCGTAGGGCAGCAACATGTGCTGCGTGCCCTGATCAATGGTCTCGACCAAAACCGTCTGCATCACGCATTCCTGTTTTCCGGTACCCGTGGTGTCGGTAAAACCACCCTTGCCCGCATCTTTGCCAAATCCCTTAACTGTGAACAAGGCGTCAGCTCCAATCCCTGTGGCGAATGTCAAAGCTGTATCGAAGTCGATCAGGGTCGTTTTGTTGATTTAATCGAAGTCGATGCCGCGTCTCGTACCAAAGTCGATGACACTCGCGAACTGCTCGACAATGTGCAGTATGCGCCTAGCCGTGGTCGTTATAAGGTTTACCTTATTGACGAAGTGCATATGCTTTCCACCAGCAGTTTCAATGCCCTGTTGAAGACCCTGGAAGAGCCACCACCACACGTTAAGTTCCTGTTTGCGACCACCGATCCGCAGAAACTGCCTGTGACCATTTTGTCGCGCTGTCTTCAGTTCAACCTGCGTCGGCTTGAACTCACGCAGATCAGTGAACACCTGCGCTTTATCCTTGAGCAGGAAGAACTCAGCTTTGAGGTTGAGGCCTTAACTCAGCTTGCCCGCGCTGCCGATGGCAGTATGCGTGATGCGCTCAGTCTGTTGGATCAGGCCATTGCCTTTGGCGGCGGCAGCGTCAGTAGTGAAACAGTATTCCACATGCTCGGCAGCATCAGTCAGGATCAGGTACTGAACTTGTTACAGGCTCTGCATCTGGCGGATGCCAAATCGCTATTGAACCAATCTTCCGAATTGGCTGCGCTTGGCCGCGACTTTACTGTGGTCTTCGACAACCTGCTCAGCACCTTGCAACACATTGCCACGCTGCAATTAGTGCCTGATATGGAGTTGCCCGAGACGGGTTCTGAACAGTTGCAGGCATTAGCCAACCAGTTCGATGCCGAAACCATTCAATTGCTGTATCAAATTGCCTTGCATGGCAAGCGTGATCTGAACTGGGCCGCAGACCCCAAAAGTGGCTTTGATATGACCTTGCTGCGCATGCTGAGCTTTCAGCCAAGTAGCCCACCAGCGGTTGAGGATACGCCGCTAAAAAAGTCGCCCTCACTCCGTAAACCGGCCGTGCCCCCACCGCCGGTACAGAACGACGTGCCGGTTGAAATCCCTAATCCGCAACCACCCGAAGCGAGTCATCTGGCACCGGCTGCGATGGAGCCAGTTCCACCAATAACACCATCAGAACAGCAGGAACAAGCTGCCCCTGCAGCGGTGTCTGCTGTTGATAATGCACCATTGGTTACCGATAACACACTAATCTCCGTTGACTTATCTCCAGCTAATTGGACACAAATCATTGCCGAATTGAAACTGTCGGCGCTCACCCGACAGCTTGCTGAAAACAGTGCTTTGATTCGCTGTGAGCAGGACGCTGTTCATCTGGCTTTGTCTCCGGAACTCGGCCACCTCGCTACAGACAAATCCAAACAGCGATTGACCAGCGCCCTAACAGAAAGACTTGGACAAGACCTAAAACTGGTCTTTGCTGATGCGGATGCACATGTGGATGCCGGGCCTACATTGGCCGTAGAACGCGCAGAACAAGCCGCAGAACGACAACAGCAGGCCATTGATGCCATCCACAACGATCCGACCGTGGAAATCATCAAAAACACCTTTAATGCCCGTATAATTGAACAATCGATCAAACCTATAGATTAACAAGAGGAATTGCCATGAAAGGCGGATTAGGCAACCTGATGAAACAGGCCCAGCAGATGCAGGCCAATATGGAAAAAGCCCAGCAAGAGCTGGCCAAAATGGAAGTCGTCGGTCAGGCCGGCGGTGGCATGGTCAAAGTCACCATGACCGGTAAACACGACGTCAAACGCATCGAAATCGAAGATGCCTTGTTTCAAGATGATAAAGAAATGGTTGAAGACCTCGTTGCCGCAGCAGTCAACGACGCGAATCGTCAGGTCGAAAAAACCACACAGGAACGTATGGCCGGCATGATGCCGCCCGGCATGAAAATGCCCTTTTAAAACGGACGTTTTATGGCCAGTCTTGGACCCAGTATTGATGAATTGATGCAGGCCTTACGTTGCCTGCCCGGCGTCGGCCCGAAATCAGCGCAGCGTATGACGTTTCATTTACTGGAACGCAACCGCGAAGGTGGCGAACGTCTGGCCCGTGCCTTACAAACCGCACTGGACAATGTCGGCCATTGTTCACGCTGTCGTATTCTGTGTGAGAGTGAACTGTGCACACGCTGCCGTGATGAACGGCGTCAGCAGGATCAACTCTGCGTAGTCGAAATGCCCAGCGATGTACTGGCTATTGAACAGGCCACCCAATATCAGGGGCAATACTTCGTACTATCCGGTCACTTGTCCCCTCTCGACGGCGTTGGGCCAGAAGCCTTAGGCATTCCCAATCTGGTGGAATGGCTGGATAGCGGCAGTATCGAAGAACTGATTCTAGCCACCAACCCTACCGTGGAAGGTGAAGCTACCGCGCACTTCATCGGTGAACTGGCGCGGGCTCGCCAAATCAAAGTTACTCGACTGGCTCACGGAATTCCATTAGGCGGTGAACTGGAATTTATAGACAGTGGTACACTGTCTCATGCCTTCTCAGGTCGCGAATCGATTTGAGCTGACTCAACCTTACAGAGAGCATCAACCTATGGCCGACGAACCCGTGCCTTTTGAGTTGTTGAAAACATTTTCCGGTCTTGTGCACCGACAGCCTTTATTCACGGCCAACCGACTGGATGTCGACAGCTACCACCTCTCTTTTCTTGATCTTGATGGCAACAAACTCGACGATGATGTCGCCGTGCCCGACTTTGTGGAACTGCTGCCTCATATCGTTAAGACTATAAGTCATCGTCAAAAAGCCTTATTGACAGTTCCTGAGTCCTGGCAAGAAACCCTGCTCAACCTGCAAAACCTTGATGTCAACCTGACTCTGGATATCAATGGTTACAATATTCCGCAATTAAATAACAAGGCATTCAGTTTCGCCGGTCATGCCACCGGTGAGGCAGACAGTTCGACCCATACTTTGCTCATCGATCTGGAGCGCTTCAACCCGAATAGTCTGTCTTCGAACTTGCCAAAATGGCGTCAGCATCATCGGATTCTATGTGCGACAAATGTCAATGCGGCCTCACAGTATCAGTTCTGCAAAACCCATGATCTGGACTTACTGCAGGGCAACTTCTATACCGTGCCTGAAGCGAAAGAGAAACAAACGGTAAGTCCGTCGCAACAAACCTTGATGGAACTGCTGGTCAAACTGCAGGAGCCGGATATCGAACCGGATGATTTGGCTGCCACCATCAATCAGGATGTCAGCCTGAGCTATAAATTACTTCGACTGATTAACTCCGCCTTCTTTGGACTGCCGCGTCAAGTCAGCAGCACCAAGCAGGCGGTGATGATGTTAGGGCTGGGTAAAATCAAAACCTGGGCCAGCCTGCTGTGTCTTTCCGGTATGGATGACAAGCCTAATGAATTGCGTACGGTTGCCATGACCCGTGCGCGAATGTGTGAACTGCTGGCCAAGTATTACAAGGGTCAGGCAGACACTTTCTTTGCTGCGGGCCTGTTCTCGACATTGGATGCCATCATGGACCGTCCACTGGATCAATTACTGGAGCACCTGCCCTTATCAGACGAGTTGAAAAAGGCACTGATTGAGCGTAAAGGCCCTGCCGGCTTTGCTTTGCACGATACGCTTAGCTACGAGCGTGGGCAATGGACCAGTATCGACACTTCATCTATACCAAAAGAAGTACTGGTCAGAACCTACCTAGATTCAATAAACTGGGCGAAGGAACTCAATATACAACTTCAAGATTAAAGCGATGTCTATTACTTGGTTAGCGGCCACAACCCAAAGTCGCTTTCCGCCAGTAGAACAGGCAACAGAGCATGGACTGCTGGCTGCCGGAGGCGACCTTTCTGCCGAGCGTCTGCTCGATGCCTATCGTCATGGCATTTTTCCCTGGTTTAATAAAAATGACCCCATCCTGTGGTGGTGCCCTGATCCACGTATGGTCTTACATACTGCCGATGTACACATCAGCAAGAGTCTCAACCGTTTAATCCGCAAGCAAGACTTTCACATCACCTTTGATCAAGCCTTTGAGCGGGTCATGCATGCCTGTTCTGCCCCCCGAGCCAACCAACCTACCGATCCAGATAACCGTACATGGATCCATGACGACATGATTACGGCTTATAATGAATTACACCGGCTCGGTTATGCGCATAGCGTCGAATGCTGGCAACAAAACCGTCTGGTTGGCGGTCTCTATGGTGTAGCCATAGGCAAGGCATTTTTTGGCGAGTCCATGTTCAGTTTTGTCGCCGACAGTTCCAAAGTTGCCTTAGTCAGCCTGTGTCAGCAGCTACAACGCTGGGATATGCCACTGATAGACTGCCAGATCTATTCCGAGCACCTTGCTCGAATGGGAGCTGAAGAAATGCAGCGAGAAGAGTTTATTCAACAGCTTCAGTATTTATGTGCGCAACCTGCCATCCCATTTCCTTGGCAGCTTGATGCTGATCTTCCGGTGTCACCATGAGTCTCGATTTCTATCAGGATCAGCCTCATGCCTGTTCATATCTGGAGGGTCGGCGTGCACGCAACATATACCCTGACCCGAACAAACCGCCCAGCAAAGAACTGTACAGCCACCTGATTCAGCATGGCTTTCGTCGCAGTGGCGATCATATCTATCGTCCGTTCTGTCAGGACTGTGAAGCTTGCATACCGGTACGGATTAATCTTCATGAGTTCAAACCTAACCGCAGCCAACGTCGTTGCTTACAGACCAATAGTGATATTCAGATTAAAGTCCGCCCAGCTGAGTTCAATTTTGAACACTTTGAATTGTATAGCCGTTACCTGGCAGGTAGGCATCACGGTGGCGGTATGGATAACCCGACCACGGACAGTTACATCAACTTTTTAACTAGCAGTTGGTGTGACACGGCCTTTGTCGAATTCCGCCTCGATCATAAACTGGTCGCGGTAGCAGTAACGGATTTTGTCAAAGATGGCGCGTCGGCTTTTTATACGTTTTTTGACCCGGCACTGCCCAAACGTGGTCTCGGTACCTTCGCCATTCTCAAACAAATCGAACTGGCAAGAAACTACGAACTTTCATGGCTTTACCTCGGTTACTGGATCGAGGAAAGCCCAAAAATGCGTTACAAAACCAAGTTTTCCGCACTGGAGGCCTACCGCTCGAACTGGCGAAAACTGGATAAAAACTTTGAATAATCAGTGATATTACGGCAGAATGATCGTTTTTCACCCCTAGGTCATTAAGAGTTTATGGCAAAAGAAGATCATATTGAGTTCGAAGGCACAGTTATTGATACCATGCCTAACACGACATTCCGTGTTGAACTGGAAAACGGGCACGTTGTCACTGCCCACATCTCCGGCAAAATGCGTAAAAACTATATCCGCATTCTGACTGGCGATAAAGTGACTGTTCAATTGACTCCTTACGACCTCAGCAAAGGTCGCATCGTCTACCGCGCACGCTGATTGACAGCCATGCCTGGCATGGCGTCATCCCTTTAAGCTATTCCACTGCCTGATTGAGAATTACTGGGTCTGAAAAGACTCAGAATAAAGTCGTTCTTTTGTGTCTGCCAAACAGCTGACGGAGAGCGACAATAATCATGATAAGAAAGGCAACCAAGGTCCAGCCAGGAATGCTCAGGCCGAGGAAGGTCCACAATACGTCGGCACACTCGCCTGAACCGCGCAGCACCATATCAATCGCCTGATTGATAGGAAAGTTTTCCAAAATGAAATTGAGGCCTGGACCACAGGTCGGCACTTGGTCTTCCGGCAATTGCTGCAACCAAACATGGCGGCCAGCAATAGCTGCACCAATGCCTGCTACTAGCAGCAATAAAAAACCATAGACTCTACGCCCCACATTCACTGGGTTGTGAATAGCACCGAGCAGAAACACAAAAGCGGCAATCAGCACCATGATTCGCTGCAAAATACACAGCGGACAGGGATCCAGGTGCTCCACAAACTGGAAATAACCGGCAATCAGTAACATGCCCAGACAGACCAGAAAACCGGTCAGAAAAACCCCACGAAATGTGTTCAAAATGGCCCCCTAAGATCAACAGATTTGTGCTAAGTTATCCTAAAAAGCCCTACGTTTAAAGGAGTAATGCGATGGAACAGGATAATTTAGAAAAAAAACTGGTTGCCGCTTACGACAAAATGATGGAACGGGTTCACGACTTGCTCGATGATGCCGAGGAACAGGCTCTCCCAGCCTTGCAACGAAACCTTGACCATGCAAAAAAACGTGCGGTCGAACTACGTGAATTGACAGCAGAAGAAGCCGAAAAGGTCGCGGGCTATGTCAAACGTGATCTGCATGAAGCGGCTGACTATCTGGAAAAAACCGGTAAAGAACTGTCCAGTTGGTTTAGCTTTGATATGCAGCTCGTTGAAGAACGCATGCTGGACTTCTTCGCCCGCGCCGCCGATAAAACAAGGCTTGAACTGAATCGTCTGGCGTCGCAGGCGAGACAGGTTCAGGAATACCATACCGGTGAAATAGCCAGTATCGGCACCCTCATCTGCTCGGACTGCGGTTGCGAAATGCATTTCAAGAAAACCAGCCGTATTCCACCGTGCCCGAAATGCCATAAAACCGTGTTCAAACGCGAGAAGAAAGTTTAGTCTTGCTCACCGTTCCAGCACCAAGCGCCCAGCCCGATCAGTTGTAATAAGGCATCGAGCGCCGCGCTGTGCTCACGTAATTGCTTCAATACGCTCAAAGCGATTGGTTGTTTACCACATAATACTGGCAACAGCTCACTACCTGTGCGATCCAGCCAGACGGACTCACCTGCAGCAAAAATTTGCATGCCACGCTCACACTCAGCCCAGGCCAGGCGAACATAGGGGTTTCTGACCAGTGTATCGCCTGCCAGCATTTTTTCCATCAACAGGGTTTCATCAACGGGATCGCTGATAAAAGTCTCCGCCTGCCATTGCAGGCTCGGCTTGGTTTCCGTCAACAAGCGGCCAACGGCATCCATCACCCATTTATCCGACTGCTCAATCGCACTGATCATGCTCTGTTTGAAGCGATGCAAAGCGGCGGTATCAATAAGTAAATCATCTTCTGGCACCTGCAGGCCCGGATCACGATATCGCTGCTGACCGGCATCGCGTTCTGTTAGGGTTTGCATAAACGCGTCCAGCAGTTCCAGTTGTGTTGGGGCACGAAACCCGATGGAAAAGGTCATGCAGTCATTCAAAGCAACACCATGATGGGCGAAGTGCGGAGGCAGATAGAGCATATCGCCCGGCTCCAGATCCCAGCTCGCGTCCGGTTCAAACTGCTGCAGAATTTTCAGGTCCAGCCCATCAATAAAGGCAGCCTCGGCGACTGGCTCATGACTGATTTGCCAGCGCCGCGAGCCATGAGCCTGTAACAGAAACACATCATAACCATCGGTATGCGGGCCGACACTACCACCGATCGGGGCGAAGCTCACCATCAAATCATCTCGGCGCCAGTCCGGAATAAAGTTAAAGCGCTGCATGATGCTGGCCAATTCCGGCACGTGTTTATCAACATCCTGTACCAGTAAGGTCCAATGCGATTCCGGCAAAGCTGCAAAATCCGTCTCATCAAACGGGCCATGGCGACATTGCCAAGGACCATTCTCGCCCTGCTCTTCCACCAGCCGTGATTCAATATCTTCCTCGCAGGCCAGTCCTGCCAGTTCATCCACCGTCAAAATCGGATCAAACGCTGGCCAGGCCTGACGAATCAGTAAGGGCTTTTTTTGCCAGTATTGGGTAAGAAATTGCTGTTGACTGAGCTCGCTGTTAAAAAACGCGGTCATAATTTTCCTGCATGAAACTTGAGTTGTGCCTGCTGCTGCGCCCCTTTGCCCAGCAACTGAATACGACTGATGGCGGCATAGGGTACATCAAGCCGGAAGATCGCTTCTAACGGCATCTTGAGCACCTGCGACAGGATGATACGAATACTGCCACCATGCGTCACCACTAATACATGACGCTGTTGATATTGATGCTGGATATCCTGCCATGCGGCACAAACTCGATTTTGAAAGGCGGTCAGCGATTCCGCACCAGGAGGAGTATTGCTCAGCGGGTCGTCATAAAAGGCATAAAACGCCTGTTTATCCTGCTTTTCCAACTCTGCTGCTGTTTTGCCTTCCCAGTCGCCAAAATGGATTTCCATCAGTCTTGGCTCATAGGCCAGTGGCAAGCCGGTCTCTCGGGCCAATTCTTCAGCAAATTCGGCACAGCGTAATAACGGCGAAGTAATGATCTCTTGCCAGGGCAGCGTATCGCCGATCTGTGCTCGCATCTGCTCCCAGCCGTTCTGCGTCAACGGATGATCGATATGTCCACGGTAACGTGAACCACCTTCCGGCTCACCATGACGCATTAAATCGATCAATGTCGGCCACATTTAGTCCACCGGCTCTACGCTGAACACCACATTATTCAGTGCGACAATCCGGACTTTCTTGCCTGCCGGACTGTCGGGCCCCTCTATCTTCCAGCTTGAATCATCCAGTCTGATTTTGCCAACACCATCGACAATCGGTGCCTGTAAGGTCACGGTCCGACCAATATATTGTTCGCCGCGACGATTTAAACTCGGCTGATCGCTTTTAATCGGATTTTTCAGATAATAGTGTCGCCAAATGACTATGCTGAACACCGACAAGATGGCAAACAAAAACAATTGAATTTCCCAGGCCAGTTGCGGCATCAGCAACAAAGCCAGCCCGGTCATAAAGGCAGCGATAGCCATCCATAAGGCAAAGAAGCTCGGCACCAGAATTTCAATGATGACCAGCACAACGGCAAAGATCCACCAGTGCCAGAAGTCGATCTCAAATGGCATTTCAGGCTCCTTTCTTAGCGAAGGCTTCTTTCGCCAGTTCGGTAATACCCGCCACCGAGCCAATGACACTACTGGCTTCCAGCGGCATCATAATTACTTTGTGGTTATCGGCTGCGGCCATATCTTTGAGCGCTTCCACGTATTTTTGTGCGACGAAGTAGTTCACTGCCTGAATATCACCTTTGGCAATGGCTTCCGACACCATCATGGTCGCCTTGGCTTCGGCTTCTGCCAGTCGTTCACGGGCTTCGGCATCACGGAACGCCGCTTCGCGTCGACCTTCGGCTTCCAGTACGGCAGCCTGCTTCTCACCTTCGGCACGTAAAATTTCTGCCTGACGATGCCCTTCGGCATCCAGAATATTGGCACGTTTTTCCCGTTCAGCTTTCATCTGCCGCCCCATGGCTTCAACTAGATCGGTCGGCGGCTCAATATCCTTGATTTCAATCCGTGTCACTTTAATGCCCCAAGGGGTCGTGGCATCATCCACCACGCCGAGTAAGCGGGTATTGATTTCATCGCGTTTGGAGAGCAGCTCATCCAAATCCATCGAGCCCATCACGGTACGGATATTGGTCATTGTCAGATTCAGAATGGCATTGTCCAGACCACTGACTTCGTAGGCAGCCTTAGCTGCATCAATGACCTGAAAAAACACCACGCCATCGACGCGAACCATAGCGTTGTCCTTGGTGATAATTTCCTGGGAAGGCACATCGAGCACCTGTTCCATCATGTTGATTTTGGCACCGATGCTATCGATAACCGGCACGATTAGGTTCAGACCAGGCCGTAGCGTACGGGTATAACGACCAAAGCGCTCTACCGTAAACTCCTTGCCCTGATTGACTGACTTTACGCCCATCAGAACGATGACGACAGCCAGTACAACGAAGAACAATACAAACCCTGAAAATCCGTCCATATCCCTATACTCCAAGCAATAATCAGTTGTAGTCAGTGATAATAGCAGTATTCCCGCCGACTAGCGCATTACTTGAATCTAGGCATCAGTTCAGTGGACAATACGCTTTGATTTCACATCACAAGGTCGCCATGAAAACTCCATCGTTTTTCACCCGCCTCGCCCTGTTGCTGCCATTGTTGTTTTTGAGTTCGCAGGCTGCTGCCCAGCAGTGGTATCACGTTGAACTGGTGGTGTTCGAACGCTTAAGCGGCATTAATGCTGAGTTCTGGCCGACCATGAATCAAATCCGTAGCGGCAACCTCAGCCCACAGATGTCGAACACGCAAATTCAGCCAGCCTCGGTGAACACGCTCACCGGCGTGGCTCAGCAGCTACGTAACTCCTCCAATTATCGGGTGCATTATCACAAGGCATGGCAACAACCCATCCTTAGTAAAGGCAGCGCCAAATCGATTCAGGTCAACTCTGACAATGGGCTGATTGAAGGTGCTATCAAGCTGTATCGGGTCAGTTATTTACATGCAGACATCGACGTGTGGTTTAAAGAAAATGGCAGCACTGCGCGCAACTGGTCTGCTGCCAGTCCCGAGGGGGTTGATCTGGGTGGACAGCGTAACCCGCGCTTGTCTCAAATCCGTCGCATTCGCAGCAAGGAACTGACCTATTTTGATCACCCCAGAGTCGCCGCAATTTTACAGCTGACCCCAGTGGCAGCACCGGCTTCTGCGGTGTCTAAAACACCGGAAAGCTATTCTCTGCCGGAAACAGAAGAAGCTAGCGAAGGCCAATAACGCCGGCGATCACAGCCCGTACATTATCGATGCCAGCCGCCAAGGTTTGATGGATTTCAGCCATAGTCAACGCTTCATCGGTAATGCCCGCCGCCCAGTTCGCCACCACCGCCAGACTGGCATAGGCCATGCCCGCTTCCCTCGCCAGATAGGCTTCCGGCATACCCGTCATACCCACCAGATGACAGCCATCCTTGGCCATACGGCTGATCTCGGCGGCCGTTTCCAGACGTGGTCCCTGCACCGCGCCATAGGTACCGTGGTTGACCAGATTTAAGTTCAACTGATCGCCGACCGTCAGAATAGCCTGCCGTAAACCTGCATCGTAGGGCCAGGTGAAATCAATGTGCTTGTCTGAGCTGAAGTCATCGCTGAAAAAGCTCTGCTCACGCCCGTAAGTGTAGTCAATAATCTGATCCGGCACTGCCAGTGTGCCCGGCCCATACTGCTCAGTGATCCCGCCCACAGCCGCTACAGCCAGCACATGACTGACGCCCAGCTGTTGCAGCGCATGAATATTGGCGCGGTAGTTAATCCGGTGTGGGGCAATACTGTGCTGATCACCATGACGCGGCAGGAACACCACTTCATGCTGATTCAAATGCCCGAGTCGTAATGCCACTGACGGGAAACCGTAGGGGGTTTCCAGCTCTCGGACTTCATTGATGTCAATGCCGGGGTAATCACACAGACCGCTGCCACCGATAATGCCAAAGCGCGCCATGCTTAGCTCTCCCTCAGTGCATAAACGGCTGGCAGATTTCGCCAGTCACCTTCGACATCCATACCAAAGCCAAATACATAACGATCCGGCACATCCAGCCCGATATATTCCGGCACAGGTCCCACTTTGCCCGAACGTTGTTTGTTAAACAGGCAGACACATCGAACCGATGCCGCCCCGGCTAACAGGCAGTATTCACGCAAGGCAGACAGCGTCAGCCCTTCATCATAGATATCTTCAATCAAGACAACATGACGGCCTTGCAGTTCACTATGTGGTTTGGCCTGCCAGCGTAACTCGCCACCGACAGTCTTATCGCCATAGCGACTGGCATGAATGTAGTCGAGTTCGAGCTTAAACAGGAGTCGGCTCATTAAATGCCCCGTCGTCATCACCGCACCATTCATCGCACAGAGCATCAGCGGGTACTGCTCGGCGTAATCTTGAGTCAGTGCTTCCCCCAGCGAATCTAAAGCCTGATTGATATCATCCATGCTGTAGAGCAAGTCGGATTTGGCCAGCATGGCGTCATATTCTGTCATTGTGTTTTCTCTCATCTCCGTATAATGGCAGATTTACACTAGGAATAAATCATGCGCCGATTCTGGCCGTTACTCGTGTTCATAGCGATGCTACTGGTGATTCGCTTTGTGCCCGAACACTACTCCAGCAACCCGGCAGACGGCTCGATCACAGAGTACCAGCGCATGATATCTTTATCACCCAGCATTACCGAAACCATCTACGCACTTGGGCTGGCCGAGCGACTGGTTGCGGTCACCGATTATTGTGATTATCCACCAGAAGCGCAATCATTGCCGACCGTCGGCGGCTATACCGATCCCAGCCTTGAAGCCATTGTGGCCAATCAGCCTGATCTGGTGATTTTATTACAATCACAGCAGCAACTCCGTCATCAGCTCAACAGCCTCGGTATTGCCACCCACAGCATTGATAATTCCACCCTGCTTGGCATTGAAGCCGCTATTGCCAGCATTGCCCAACTCACCGGACAGCAACAACAGGCCAACGCCCTGCTGGATTCTATTCATCACACCATCGCGCAGGTACAAGATAAGGTCAGCAAGCAGTCTCCAGTTAGAACACTGGTATCCATTGCCCACTACGTCAATAGCGAAAAGCTCGATATCGTCTACATTGCCGGTCAGCAGGACTTTTATAATGACCTGCTGCAACTGGCCGGTGGCATTAACGCCTACAGTGGCCGTCAGATCAAAGTCCCCTCCGTCAGCGAAGAGGGCATTATTCGTATGAACCCGGATGTTATTATCGACATTTTTCCGGAAGCCGACGATCACCACAGCGATATGAATCTGGTCAGACAGCAATGGCTTAAACTCGATGCCGTTAGCGCGGTACAACAGCAGCGTGTTCACATTATCGAACGTGACTACGCCAGCATTCCCGGCCCACGTATTTTCCAATTGCTACCCGAAATTGCCCAGCTCTTGCACCCTGAGCTTGACTGGAGCGACGTGAATGATTGAGGTTCGCCAGCTTTATATCCAGTTACATGATAAAACCCTGCTCAGCGGTATTAATGCCACACTGCAACAAGGCGAACATTTAGTCGTGGTCGGTCCCAATGGCGCCGGCAAAAGCACCTTACTTAAAGCGCTGATTGGCATTATCGACAGCAGCGGCGGTGATATTGAGTACCGGGGAAAAGCACTCAACAGCTATTCACAACGGGCTTTGGCACGGCTGGTCAGCTATGTGCCACAAAGCAGTGGTCATGCCCTGCCCTTTGATGTGGAAGAGTTTGTCAAAATGTCACGCTATGCCCATCATACCGCCCTCTCCGAATGGCAACCGGAAGATCAAGCGGCGGTAGATGATGCCCTGCGTATTACCAATACCGAACATTTCCGGAAGCGGCAGATGAGTACACTCAGTGGCGGGGAATGTCAGCGGGTGATGATTGCGGCGGCACTTTCTCAGCAAACGCCAATCATGCTACTTGATGAACCCACCAGCTATCTGGACCCACATCATCAAGTCGAAGTGCACCAACTGATTGCTCGACTGAATCAACAGCTCGGCATCACGATTATTGAAGTCAGCCACGACATTAATCATGCCGGGCAACAAGGACATAAAGTCATGGCGTTGGCCGATGGCGAGTGCCTCTGGCTAGGGGATGGCGACGCATTTCTCGATGCGCAGCGACTACGTGAGCTCTACCGTCAGGACTTTGTATTTGTAACTCACCCTACAAGTGGCCGTCGCATGGCATTGCCGGACCCACAATGACCTCAGCCAATAAACTGCTTCTGCTATCACTGAGCAGCCTGATTATTCTGGCTCTGGCCCCTTTTGCCGGTTTGGGTGATATTGCCAACCCGGCCCTACAGTCACAGATCCTGTTTGATATTCGTCTGCCCCGCACCTTGTTTGCCTTTGTCGCAGGCAGTGGTCTGGCCTTGTGTGGCATGGTGTTTCAGGCGATGTTTCACAACCCACTCGCGACTCCATTTACTCTTGGCGTGGCTTCCGGCGCTTCCTTTGGTGCTGCGTTGACCGTGATGCTCGGTATTAACCTCAGCTTACTGGGCCTCGACGCCATCACCCTCGGTGCATTTATCGGTGCACTCACTGCTATTAGCTTTGTTTATAGCATCAGCCGTCTGCGCTATAGCTTTTCAACCGAAACCTTATTGCTCACCGGGGTCGCCACCAGCTTTTTCTTTTCCAGCCTAATTCTGTTCACGCAGTATCTGAGCGATGTACATGACTCCTTCCGCATTATGCGCTGGCTAATGGGCGGCCTGACGATCAGTGGGTATCAGCAACTTTTACAGTTGTTACCGCTGGTTGCCCTGAGCACCGGCATCATGCTTTGGCTCAGTCGTGAACTAAACCTGCTGATGGCAGGCGATGACATAGCCATCAGCCGTGGCGTCGCTGTCAAACGCGTCCGTTATCTGCTGTTTTTTACCACCTCACTCTGCGTCGGCGGCATTGTTGCCCTGTGTGGGCCTATCGGTTTTGTCGGCATGATGGTGCCACATATCTGCCGACTGATAATCGGCACTGACCATCGCTGGCTAATCCCCGCCACGCTGATGTTTGGTGGTGGTTTCCTGATTCTCTGTGACACGCTGGCACGCCTAGTTATTGCACCCGCGGAATTACCCGTCGGTGTTATCACCACTTTGTTGGGTGGCCCGTTCTTCCTGTGGCTCCTGATCCGCAGCCGACGCCAGTTGGCTTGACCCCATTCAGACGGCATGTGATGATCAAAACTGCACTCTTCACATATCGTCAGCGAGGCTACAGTGATAGCACGGAATGGGCTGATTCTTATGATTTTTTTGGTGAGCCTAGGCTCATCGGCACCGGCCTATTCTGAGCCTGCGACGCATCTACTGGCTGATCATCCTCAGCTAAGCGAATTCACTTTCCCCGGCGGATTTATTTGGCTGGATGATGACCAACTCAACAGTCACGGCCTCGATGCACTCAGCTTTATTCGCTCTTCATCCCTGCATGGTCTGGATCCGGATGATTATCATCTGACTAGCTTGCAACAACTCCTTGCTGGCGGCCTTATCGACAATGCCTACGAATTTGATGCTTTACTTACCGATGGCCTGCTCGATCTCATCCATGATATGGCCATTGGTCGTCTCAATCCGGCACTTGCCGATCCCGAGTGGCATATCGAACGTGATGAGATCGATCCGGCCGCCTTCCTGCATCAGGCTCTGCTGACACCTCATCTGCGTAGCTCTCTGAACCAGCTTGTGCCGAAAGCGAGCCAGTATCATCAACTGACTGAGGCCTTGTCGCACTACACCAGACTGAAAGTTCGCGGCGGCTGGCCACCAGTGCCGGCATTGGACGGTTTACTCAAACCGGGACAAAGCCACGCTCAGGTTCCTGCCTTACGTGCCCGTCTTGCCGTCGACAATGTCACCCTGACCCGACCTGAATTTACCGGTTCTGAGTTCTACGACGATGTGCTCGTTGCCAGCGTAAAACAGTTCCAGCAACAACACGGCCTCAAAATCGATGGCATTGTCGGTCCCGACACTCTGGCCGCACTCAATTTCAGTGTTGAAGAAATGGTCGATAAGATTCGTATCAACCTGGAACGTTTCCGCTGGCTGCCGGATGATTTGGGCCAACGTTACCTGCTGATCAATCTCGGCAGCTATCAACTGACCGCTGTCGAAGACGGACAGATCAAACTCAATATGAAGGTTATTGTCGGTAGGGAAACACGCTCAACCCCTAGCTTTAGCAGTACGATGAGTCATATCGTGATTAACCCCTACTGGAACGTTCCACACCGCCTCGCCCGTCGGGATTTACTGCCCAAGCAGCAAAAAGACCCGGATTATTTTTATTTACATGAATTCAATATTTACCTTCGCGGCGATGACACCAGCACACTGGTCGATCCCTATCGAGTCAATTGGGACTTCATTAGCGCGTCTGATTTTCCGTTTCGTCTGCAGCAGCGGCCCGGCGAATTCAATGCGTTGGGCCGATTGAAGTTTATGTTTCCCAACCCCTGGAATATTTATCTGCACGACACCCCGGATAAAGCGCTATTCGATGAAGCGCAGCGTAATTTCAGCTCCGGCTGCATTCGTGTCGAACAGCCGTTGGAACTGGCCGAATTCACCTTAAACCGCTTCGATGCGAAAGAATCCGTTATCAGCAGAATTGCTTCCGGACATAATCAGGGAGAGAAGCTGAAACACGCGCTTCCTGTCTACGCAATCTACTTCACCGTGTGGCCGTATGAGGGTGAGATCCGCTTTTCTTCCGACCCCTATAAGCGTGATAAAACCATGCTTAAATATTTGTAAGCTGGAGCGTTTTGTATATAATTGGTCAAATTTTGAGCAACCCAAAGGGGGCCTTTATGCTGGCAAAACCAAGCAGGAAAACGGCGCACATGGATGGCGACACATGCGAATTCAGACGACGTTTCTTACAAATTGGTTTAGGTGCCACAGCATCTTTGGCTATGCCCAATGCATTTGCTACAGTTCTCAAACAACCCGAACGTTCCATCGCCCTGCTCAACCTGCACACCGGTGAACAGGTCAAAGCAACCTACTGGGCCGAAGGCCAGTATCAGGCTGACGAGTTAGAAGTGATTCACCGCGTACTGCGCGATCATCGCACCGGTGATATCCATGCAATTGATGAAAATCTCATCGATATTCTGAATTTGTTGCATCAGAAAATGAATGGTAAGCAGCCGTTCCATGTGATTTCGGGTTACCGTTCACCGAAAACCAATGCGATGCTGAACAAGAACAGCAGCGGCGTTGCCAAAAAGAGCCTGCATATGCAAGGCAAAGCCATTGATATTCGTCTGCCGGGAAGACAGCTCAGTGAGCTGCGTAAAATGGCCCAAAACATGAAAGTCGGCGGCGTCGGTTTCTATCCGGGATCGGAGTTTATTCATCTCGATACCGGCCGTGTCCGTAGTTGGAACGGTTAATCAGCCTCAGGCAAACTCATCCAGCTCTTTTAGTAAACGCTCAGCCAAATCACGGAACTGCCGCATTTTACCGCGGTAGTCCTTGCTGAAGCTCTCATGCTCACGGCGCATATCCAAGTGATTCATCGCCATAATGTCATGCAATTGCTTTTGCTGATTGAGTTCACCGGAAGGCAAATCTGCGCTTCTTCTGGTCGCTTCGATACCGTGTCGGTACTTGGTGAGTTCTTCGTTATGTCTGTCAATGCGGAGCTTGTGCAGGTCGAGTTGCGATGAGTGCTCTGGCAGCGCTTTCTCCAACATGTATAGCAAGGCAACAAGGCGCTGGGTTTGATGCAGCCAATCAGAAATTTCCTGCTGCCAGTGCGCGTCGTCATAGTGCCAGTTCTGGATTTCCTGCCGCCAGTGTTCGACATCCTGCCGTCCCTCGGCTTGGCTTAACCTGCGCCGGTTTTGATCGTCCATTATCCACTCCTGCCCGTACGAGCCTGATGTAAAAGAGTGCAGATTCGAATTAAATTTTCATGATACTCCCGACACACACAAAATAATACCGAATTGTTCTCGAAAAAAATGACCCTATATTGATCTGGATCAGCATAACCTTGTTTGTGCGGGACAGGCGGCTTAAATACCAGTAAAATAACATGTTTTAGTTCTGTTTCAGGAAAGTTCATGGCCCAAATTGTTGTATGCGCCCTGTATAAATTTGTCACGCTGGAAAATTACCAAAGCATGAAGCAGCCCCTGCTTGACTTCATGTTGGAAAATGAAGTCCGCGGTACTTTACTGCTCGCCAAAGAAGGCATCAACGGTACTGTTGCTGGCTCACGTGCCGGTATTGATGCCCTGATTGCTTATCTGAAAAGCGACCCTCGCCTTGCGGAACTGAGCTATAAAGAATCCTATACCGACACCGCGCCATTTATGCGCAGCCGGGTCAAACTGAAACGCGAAATCGTCACCATGGGCGTTGAGGGTATTGATCCCAAACGTGTGGTCGGCACCTATGTCAAACCCAAGGACTGGAACCAGCTGATTTCGGCACCGGATGTCTTGCTCGTCGATACCCGAAATGACTATGAAGTACAGGTGGGTACTTTCAAACATGCCATCAACCCGAAAACCGATAGCTTCCGTGAGTTTCCGGACTATGTAAAAACCCATCTGGATCCGCAGAAGCATAAAAAAGTCGCCATGTTCTGTACCGGCGGCATTCGTTGCGAAAAGTCCACCGCTTACCTGAAAGAACAGGGGGTTGACGAGGTGTATCACCTCAAGGGCGGCATTCTGAAGTACCTGGAAGAGGTGCCTCAGGAGCAGAGCCTGTGGCAGGGCGAGTGTTTTGTATTCGACGACCGGGTTACCGTCAACCATAACCTGGAGCGTGGTGATTACGACCAGTGCCACGCCTGCCGCCGGCCCATTACCGAAGACGATAAACAGCGCCCGGAATACGAACAGGGTGTGAGCTGCCACCAGTGCATCGACTCCCTGACCGAGGAACAGAAAGCCCGGTTCAAGGAGCGCGAGCGCCAGATGCGTCTGGCCGAGGAACGTGGCGAAGCCCACGTGGGTGGCGAAGCGGCCCGCATTATTGCCGAGCGCAAGGCCCGAAAGAAGGCCGAGCGCGAGCAACAGGCCCGCAGAAGTCTGGAGGGGGAAAACGCACGTAAGTCTACGTCGAATTAAAGAAAACTCAACCAAGGAGAAACTATGTTGATCAGGAAACCGCTGGTAGTCGCCTGTATGGCACTGGCCCCGATGGTTCATGCCCAGGAAAGCGGAAACTGGAAAGGCGAAGCCGAACTGGGTGTGTTGATGACCACCGGTAACAGCGAGGAAACCAAGGTGAACGGCCGGCTGGGGCTGATTCACGAAACCGGCACCTGGCGTAACAGCGGCGATTTCAGTTCCAGGTACACCGAGGCGGAAGACCAAACCACTGCCGAGGAATACAAGGCTGCACTGGAAGCCAACCGCAAGTTCGACGACCATCAGTACTGGTTTGTTCGCGGGTCCTGGGAGGATGACCGTTTCTCCGGCTACGACTTTGAATCCACCCTGACCACCGGTTATGGCAACCGGGTGTGGCAGTCTGGCGACCGTTCCTTCCTGGACCTGTCTGCCGGCGCCGGTTATCGCTACAACAAGCTCATGCAGGTGGACGTGGACACCGGTCGTGACGTGGAAAAAGAAGCCATCGTGCGGCTGGCAGGCCAGTTCGATTACGGTTTGTCTGAAACCTCCCTGTTCCGGCAGAAACTGAGCACGGAAATCGGCCTGGATTACAACAACACCATCACCGAGTCTGAGACCTCCTTGCAGAGCACCATCGTGAACAGCCTGTCCATGAAAGTGGCGTTCCGGGTGAAGTATGTATCGGATGCGCCGGAAGGTTCAGACAAGACCGACACCGAAACGTCGCTGTCTTTGCTCTACGGTTTCTGAGCAGCGTCGGTTAAAAAAAACGGGACAGGTGGTTCAACCATCTGCCCCGTTTTTGTTTGCGGAAACCGGTTATACGTTGTTTCGCAGCCCCAGCTCGTCCGGGTAGGGGGTCAGGTATTTCTGGGTGTGCAGGTAGTCTACCGGCTCCTTGCGCTGGGCCAGGCGCAGCAGCGTCATCGGCACCACCAGCGGGATCTCGCCGCGCCGGTAGGCTTCAATCTGCTCCAGCAGCACCGTTTTCTCTTCGGCGGACATACCGTCTTTCAGGTAGCCCAGCAAATGCTGCATGGCATTCACGTGGGAGCCCCGGCTCACTTTCTGGGTCATGGCTTCCATAAAGCCGTGAATATAGCGCTCGGCAATCTGCGCCAGCGGCTCGGACTTCAAATCGGCCAGCATCGGCCCCAACTGGCGGTAGATCTTTTCAGAATGGGCCAGCAGGGTGAACTTGTGGCGCTGGTGGAACT
>JASBUF010000061.1 GCA_030148085.1 Methylophaga sp.
GGTTCATCCGCCGCAGGGGCATCGGTTAGATCATCGTCAATATCTGGTGTGACTACAGCAACAGTAGCTTTCTTGGCATCAGCCTTATCCAACTTCTTGACAGCTTCATCCCAGGTTACTTCCCGGTTGCTTCGACGGGCAATCAACCATAATACTAAGAGCACCAAAAGCAGACCCAGTATGGTCGGCATTTTGTTATCAGCGATAAACTGCTTCACTTTGTCTAAAGTAGTCTGGACTTGCGTTTCGTCCAGATTCAATGCTTGGGCGACCTTGGTGACTACGGACGCTTCGTCCTCACTCGATGAGGCTGGCTGCTCTGCTGGCATAGCCTCTTCTGATGCAGCCTGTTCAGCATCATTTGGCTGCTCAACCGCAGCGTTCTCACTCTCTGCTTGAGCATTGTCGCTTTGCTCTGCGGCGGGATCAGCCTCAGTTGGCACCTCTGACTGCTGTGCAGTATCGTTTACCGCTGCTGCTGACTCATCTTCAAGCATGGCCTGCATACGCGCCAAATCGGTATCTTCAACAGAAAGCATGCGCCGCATGGTTTCAATTTGCTCTTCAAGCAGCGCCATACGCTCTTGTAAATCAATATTTTCCTGCGCCTGGGCTTCTATCGTTTCCTGCGCAAGAGTGAGCTGTTCAGTCAGTTTGTTGATCTGGTTATCACCCTGCACATTAGGTGATGCGTCCTGTTGTGCACTAACCTCTTCTTCAGGTGCAACCAGTTGCAAGCGGGCTTCATGCGCATCTGTGTTAGTTTCAGCAGTTTGAACTGGGCTGGCAGCTTGTTCAGCCGCTTCACTACTTTCTACTGCTGGAGCCACCGTCTCTGGAGCAGCAGGTTCGGGCGCAACTTGTGCCACTTGAGTCGCCGCAGGACGGCTACGGTTTTTCCAGGCTTCGTTTTGCTCTGCAAAAGCTTGTCGCGCAGCAGAACTTGATAAGGCTTCAATCTCACTTCGGGACGGAATTTGCAGTGTGACGCCCGCTTTTAACCCATTCACATTGTCATTGGTGAATGCAGTAGGGTTACGTTTCTGTAAAGCCATCATCATCTGATGCACTGTCAGATCATCAGCGGGACGTGTCGCTAATGCGACATTCCACAGCGTATCACTGCGTTTGACTTTATAGCTGCTGCCACTAAAGCCGCTGCTACTGTCGGCATATTGATAACGTGTTGTGGATGGGCTTGTTGTTTCTACCGGAGCAGTTTGTGTTGGAGCGGGTCGCGCACTGGCCGGACGGGTTTCTGCCAGTACATATTCCGGTGGATCCAGCAGGACTGTATATTCGCGCAACATCACGCCTGAGCCTGCTGTCGCCGTAACCAAAAAGTCCATGAACGGTTCTTTAATCGCCTGTTTGCTGGTGATTAAGATTTTATGTTGTCCGCCACGTTGCACAATATCGAACTGCATCTGGTTAAGCAGCATGCTGTGACTGAGTCCGGCCTTATCAAACTCGGACTGTGAGGCCATTTTGACCTGCAGATTATCTTTTTCTTCAGGTCGTAATGCGGTTATGTCGATCTCAGCTTTGAATGGTTCATTCAAGGCTGACATCACATTTATTTTGCCAAGCCCAAAAGCATGGCTGGTGAGAGGAGTCAAAACACCCATCGCGGCAGCTGCCACCATACTGGCAAGGACACGCTTCTTCATTATCATCCCCTCATCATCCTTATGCTGTGATCAAAGATATTTCTCGACCAGGACTTCTGCGATCTGAACACTGTTCAAAGCCGCGCCCTTACGTACATTATCCGCAACTACCCACAAATTCAAACCCCTGTCATGCGAAATATCCTCACGGATACGGCCAACATACACCGGATCGTTACCTGAAGCTTCGGTCACTGCAGTCGGGTAACCACCATCATTGCGCTCATCCAGCACGACAATACCTGGCGCTGCTTTAAGCAGTTCCCTTGCTTTGTCAGCAGTGATTTTGTCACGGGTTTCGATATGAATCGCTTCAGAATGACCAAAGAAAACCGGTACACGAACGGCTGTCGGGTTAACCTGAATACTGTCATCACCCATGATCTTTCGGGTTTCCCAGACCATCTTCATTTCTTCTTTGGTGTAGCCGTTGTCTTGGAAGACATCGATATGCGGTAGCACGTTAAACGCAATCTGTTTCGGATATACACTGGCTTCTACTGGACGACCATTCAGCAGATCGGCGGTTTGTTTCGCCAATTCATCCATTGCCGGTTTACCTGAGCCGGATACCGCTTGATAGGTGCATACGTTAATGCGTGTAATACCCACCGCATCATAGATCGGCTTAAGTGCGACCATCATTTGAATGGTTGAACAATTCGGGTTAGCGATAATGCCACGATTTTTGTAGTCCGCAACCGCTTCCGGGTTCACCTCTGGTACGACCAAAGGAATATCCTCGTCATATCGGAACTGTGAAGTGTTATCGACTACGACGCAGCCAGCAGCGGCCGCTTTCGGGGCATATTCAGCAGAAACACTGGCACCTGGTGAAAACAGGCCGACCTGCACCTTGGAGAAATCGAAGGTGGCCAGATCTTCCACAACCAGCGACTTATTACCAAAGCTTACTCTGCTACCAGCGCTGCGCTCACTGGCCAGTGCGTAGACCTTACCTACCGGGAACTGACGCTGGTGCAAAATTTCCAGCATGGCTTCCCCAACTGCACCAGTCGCACCTACAACGGCAACATCAACTTGTTTACTCACATTTCACCTTCACTAATTATCTGGTTTACAACGCTGCAACAACCGCATCGCCCATTTCAGAGGTCGATACTTTTGTCATGCCTTCAGAGTAGATATCGGCTGTACGCAGCCCGTCATCCAGCACTTTACTAACAGCGTTTTCAATTCGATCAGCCATGGCTGGCTCATCCAATGTGTAACGTAACATCATAGCAGCTGACAAAATCGTCGCCAGCGGATTGGCGATATTCTGTCCTGCGATATCCGGTGCACTGCCATGAATCGGCTCGTACATGCCTTTGCTGTTTTCATCGAGCGACGCTGATGGCAGCATACCGATTGAACCGGTCAGCATAGAGGCACAATCTGACAAAATGTCACCAAACATATTGGTGGTGACCATGACATCAAATTGTTTGGGTGCACGTACCAGTTGCATCGCAGCGTTATCGACATACATATGACTCAGTTCGACTTCCGGATGGTCTTTTGCCAATTCTGTCATAGTTTCACGCCATAATTCCGTGCACTCGAGCACATTGGCTTTATCAACCGAACAGACACGGCCCTGACGTTTAGCCGCGATATCGAACGCGACTTTACCAATGCGCTGGATTTCACTTTCAGCGTAAACCAGCGTATTGAAGCCCTGCTTCTCACCATTTTCCAGTGTGCGCACACCGCGTGGTTGACCGAAATAAATACCGCCGGTAAGTTCACGCACAATCATCAGATCCAGACCAGCAACCACTTCAGGCTTCAGCGTTGAAGCATCGGCCAGTTGCGGGTACAAAATGGCGGGACGCAGGTTTGCGAACAGATTCAGTTCACTACGCAGGCCGAGCAGACCTTTTTCAGGACGTACACTGATATCCAGTGATTCCCACTTGTAACCACCAACAGCGCCCAGCAGGATCGCATCAGCATCTTTGGCCAGGCTCAGCGTCGATTGAGGCAGCGGTGTACCGGTTTCATCGTAAGCGGCACCGCCAACCAGACCGTAGTCGAGGCTAATATCCAGACCTTCTGCGCCCAGTTTTTCCAATACTTTAACCGCTTCAGCAACGATTTCAGGACCAATGCCATCACCAGGCAGAACTGCAATTTTTTTTGTCATCTATATCTATCTTTAAGTATCTATATGTGAGATCAGGAAAACAGCCAAGGCGCTTCCTGTTTACGTTTTTCTTCGTACGCTTCAATGTCTGCGGTGTGTTGCAGCGTCAGGCCGATGTCGTCCAGCCCTTCAATCAGGCAGTGTTTTTTGAAGCTGTCAATCTCAAATGAGATGGTTTCGCCATCGGGCAGTGTAATGGTCTGCGCAGGTAAATCAACCTTGAGCTGATAACCCGGTGTTGCTGCGACCTGTTCAAACAGCTTGTCGATGAGGGTTTCTTCCAGCTTGATAGCGAGAATACCGTTCTTGCTGGTATTGCTGAAGAAGATGTCGGCAAAACTCGGTGCCAGAATGACGCGGATGCCAAAGTCATCCAACGCCCAGACCGCATGCTCACGACTCGAACCACAACCGAAGTTCTCACGCGCCAGCAGAATGGTGCCGCCCAAATAACGTTGCTGATTCAGTTCAAACTCCGGATTGAGTGGACGCTGACTGCAATCCTGACCGGGTTCACCATGATCCAGATAACGCCATTCGTCAAACAGGTTCGGACCAAAGCCGGTACGTTTGATGGATTTCAAAAACTGCTTGGGAATAATGGCATCGGTATCGACATTGGGTCTATCCATCGGGATAACAGTGCCGGTTTCAATAGAAAATTTTTGCATAACGCGGACTACCTCTTTACATCGCGTTGAGTGTTAAATAAAAACTGACTGGAACAGCATGACTGATACTCGGCAGCCCTGCCAATTCACGTAATTTTTCGACCCCCTGCACCAGTTCAAACGCAGAGACATTCAAAACCAGCGGCTTCGCTGAGACCAGCATAAGCGTATTGTCACTCAGCTTACTGATCATCACTTCTATCGCCAGTGTTTGTTTCTGGCCATGCAGGCTCAATTTGGCATCAACCGTTGCTATCTGAGACTGACCCGCTGCAAGTGCGGCTACAACTGTCGGATCCACCTGCGCGCTCAAGGTAGCGGTCGGGAAATCAGCGACATTAAACAGGAACTCGCGCATTCGCTGGTCACGAATTTCAATGTTGGTGTTCACGCTTTCAAGATCAATTTCCACCGTGAACAAGCCAGTATCAGACAAGCTCCCTGTCAGACGATCAAAATGATGTACTTCTGCAACATCACCTTTTTTAATCGAAACAAAATTAAGTTGTGATTGGGCATTGTCTATCTGCCAACCTGCTGCCTGAACAGAGACAGCGGCCATTAACAGTGTCACGGAAGCTATAGTTTTCAAGATTTTCATCACGTACTCCTTAATTATTCGTAGAGCGGCGTGATTTCACTATCCACCGACTCATGTTCATACATCAGGTCATCAATCGAACGGATGAGTTCCTCTTCCACCGGCGATTTCAGCACAATAATCTCTACCCGTCGATTCTGTGCCCGATTCGCAGAGGTGTCATTCGGCACCAGCGGTCTGGTATCCGCATAGCCTTCAAGTACAAAACGTTCCGACGGCATATCGCCGGGGCCAAGCAACTCATGCACAACGGATGTCGCCCGTGACGTCGATAACTCCCAGTTAGAGCGGTAACGCGGAGTGCTGATGGGCACGTTGTCCGTGTGGCCCGCTACCGCAATGCGACCATCGGTATAAATCAGCACGTCATGAATTTTTCGTAGAATCGGAATAAATCCTGGATTCAAGCGTGCATCCCCTGAGGGAAATGAACCGTTTTCCCGAATGCGGATGACTATACGGCTAAACTGACTTTCAACCGTGATCAGCCCCTCTTCAATCTCATTTTCCAGCGCTTCCCTAAACTTTTGTGTTTCTTCAGCGACCTGCTGCGCCTGCTGTTGAGCGACTTGCTCAGCATCAGCAGTGACCTTCATCTCTTGCTGGGTAGCATCCATTGTATCCTGACGCACCACCTGTAATGGAGTGGGTTTAGGCTCACCCGGACTAAACTCCTGAGCAATGATGCTGCTACCTTCCGGTACTTCATCCTCAAGCACCTCTCGCTGCACCCCAAAGGCATTCTCCAGCGACTTGACCACCATCTTATATTTCAGCGCATCCAGTTCTGCGAATGAGAGCAACAATACAAAGAAACACATCAACAGCGACATCAGATCAGCAAATGTCGCCATATAGGCCGGTAAGCCCTCCGCGTCGCGCTTACGTCTATTTTCCGTTTCAGACATTGTCGTATTCAGGAAAGAACTAGGCCGCAGCCTGTTCCGGCTCAGCATCACGCTTGGAAGCAGGCAGGAAGTTCTTCAGAATCTCGCCCAGAATTTTCGGGTTCTGACCATCCTGAATGCCCAATACACTCTCTATGATAATGTTTTTCGTCATTTGCTCTTCGTTACTGCGTAGCGACAACTTGTCCGCTATCGGTAGAGCAAACATATTCGCCAACATAGCACCATATAACGTTGTCAGTAATGCAACAGCCATCGCCGGGCCGATAGATTTCGGGTCCGACATATTGCTCAGCATCTGCACAAGACCGACCAAGGTTCCGATCATGCCCATTGCCGGCGCGGCGTCACCAATGGCCTTAAAAATCTGTTGACCAATGCTGTGGCGGTTCAAGGTCTCATTAAGCTCTGTCAGCAACGCTTTTCTGACCACATTCGGCTCGTGACCATCAACCAGCATGGTGACACCTTTGGCCAATATTGGATTACTGATTTCCTGGCGCTCCAATGCCAACAAACCCTCTTTACGGGCGATGGTCGCCAGTTCGACCACACGCTCGATAATCTCTTCTGGTGACTCAGATTTATGCAGGAAGGCTTTCATCGCTGTTTTTATTGAGCCGATAAACTGCCCCAGCGTAAAGCGCATCAGCACCACGGCAAAGGTGCCGCCGATGACAATCATCAAAGAAGGTGCGTTAACAAAAGTACCGGCAGCAGCGCCGAGGGCAATCGTTGCAATGATCAGTCCCCAAGCGGTGGCAAGGCCCAGCAGCGTAGCAAGATCCACTCTATTTAGCTCCCTAAAAATTTTTAGCAGTAATCAGCCCAAATCGTTGGACATTTTACCGAATCACTGACAAAAAATCTGCCCGACTAATTGACCGGTATCAGTTGTTTTTTGTGTTTTTTGTGTTTATAGACCATCACTGCCGGCATCACCATGATAAGTAGCAACAAAACTAGCAGCAGTAGCGGCCAAATCAAAGGCTGATTCCACTGTTGCTGAAACTCTTGTCGCATCAAGGTATCCAGACGCCGGTATTTCAAGGTGTTATTGGCCATGAGGTTAGGCTTGATGTTGTAATTCCACGCATGGTAGAGCGTAAACATCTTGGGGTGGAACCCCCAGATCCATGGGGAGTCTTCGCGGGCAATATCGGCCATTTTCTGAATAATCTTCAAGCGTTCGTCTGTATTCGGCATTGCCCGCATTTGTTCGAACAGGCGATCAAACTGTTTATTTTCGTAGTTGGCGGCATTCTCACCACTGTGATTAACCTTGCCGTTTGGCCCATACAGCAGAAACAGGAAATTTTCCGGATCTGGGTAGTCCGCATTCCAGCCCCACTGAAAAATTTGTGCCTGCCCGCGCCGCATTTTGTCCTGAAAGCGATTGTAGTCGGTGCTACGGATAACCAATTGGATATTCAGTTTACGAAACTGCTTACGCATCCAGTCGAGTTGGGCTTTACTATCCGGACCGCTGGCTGGTACATCGAAGTACAACACCAGTGGTTCCCCAGTTTTGACATCACGCCCACGCGGGTAACCGGCTTCAGCAAGCAAAGCTCGGGCTTCATCCAATGAGCGCCTAACTGGTTCACCTTGCTCCCAACGGTAAGTGTATGGGTTTATGCCCTGCTCCCCCTCAACATAACCGAAGATTCCCGGCGGCACTGGCCCCTGAGCCGGAATACCCCGCCCGTTGGCAAAGATAGAAATATACTCTTCATGATCGATGGCAATGGAAATCGCCTGCCGAAGTTTTTTCGCTCTATCTGTGTAGCCTCCGACAACCGGGTCAAGCATATTGAAGCCCATGTAGTAAGTCGATGTTCCGACCGCAGTCTCAAGCTGTATACCCTCCGCTTTCATGGCATCACTGAGACCGAACTCGCCTGAGGAAGATACCTGAACGGCCTGATCGAAGCTGTCTGAACTTATCCCACTAACATCGTAATATCCCTGAATAAACTTACCCCAGTAAGACGTACTTTCTTTTTCCAGAGTAAACACAATCTCATCAATCAGCGGTAAAGGTTTGCCAGCGTCATCCAGCAAACCTGCTTCAGCATCACCGGGATCGCCGTCAACAGGATAGTACTCACCGTGGAAGTGTGGATTTTTGCTCAGCACCATACGCCGGTTCGGATCATTTTCTGTCATATAAAAAGGGCCAGTGCCCACGGGGTACCAATCGATCGTAATGTTTTTATCAACCAGTCCCTGCTGTTGATAGAAGGCTTCGGCCTCCCAAGGTATTGGCGCAAAAAACGGCATTGCCAGCCAGAATCGCAGTTGCGGATACTTGCCATAGACTGTGATTTGATAGTGATAGTCGTCCAGTAGCTTCACACCATCAATCTCATGCGCACGAAGATCTATAGTGGCGTCAGACTGACGCAACTCTCGTAATTGTGCGGCATAGTCGCTCAAGCCGACGATGTGTTCGCCCATCAGCCCAAGAATCGGTGAATGAACTTCAGGATGCGCCAGACGCTTTATCTGGTAGACGAAGTCTTCAGCATGAAGCTCGCGGGTATCCGTTTCCGCAAAGTCTGACAGCGTTCGAATATCATCCAATTCAGCGGGCGTTAAATTGTGATAACGAAACGCACCGGCTTCTGTTTTTACAAATGCGGGATGAGGCTGATAGAACAGACCATTCTTAATCGGAATGGTGTAGACGCTAAAAGCGACATCATTGCTGTTCTCATCAACCGTCTGCCCTTCTTCATTCAAGTACGTTACATCCGGCATGGCTGCAGCAGTGAGGGGCTCTAATGTGTAGGGCCGTTTTAAGTAATGATATTGATACGGAGGCTCGTAGATTTGCCCTGTTATCGCAATTTCATTGGCACTGTAGGAGCGTGCGGGGTCCAGGTGCTTGGGCCGCAAGGTGAAGGATGTATACAACGTTGCCTTGTCAGCATCCTGATCCGGGTAAGGTGAATTCACGGCCTGAAATTCACAGCCAAGTAAAAGACTAAGTAACAGATACGGTAGCAGGTGTTTGAGTCTCATTGTCTCTAACTAATTTATAGAAGCAGATGTGTGACCAAGATTATCACGAGTTTACTGCTTGGTCGCCCTTCCCGTAAGGGGTAAAATCAGGTAAGTTATCGCGTTTCATCATGTAGTTTAGGAGAGACCTATGGGTTTCCTGCAAGGCAAACGTGCGTTAATTGTGGGGGTTGCCAGCCCACGTTCCATTGCGTCAGGGATCGCTCATGCGATGGCCCGTGAAGGCGCTGAACTGGCATTCACCTATCAAAACGAAAAACTCAAGTCCCGCGTTGAGAAAATCGCTGAAGAATGCGGCTCTGATCCTGCCCTCGTCTTTCCTTGTGATGTCAGCTCAGATGAGCAAATCAATGCTGTCTTCGAACAACTGGGCAAGCACTGGGATGGCCTGGACAGCATCGTCCACTCGGTCGCCTTCGCGCCACGTGAACAGCTACAAGGCGGTTTCGTTGACAGCGTGACCCGTGAAGGCTTTTCCATGGCCAACGATATTAGTGCCTACAGCTTTGCTGCGCTGGCCAAAGCCGGTAAATCGATGATGGCAGGCCGTAACGGTTCCCTGCTGACGCTGAGCTACCTCGGTGCTGAACGTGCCATTGATAACTACAACGTCATGGGCGTGGCTAAAGCCGCGCTGGAAGCCACTGTCCGTTACATGGCCTACTCTCTGGGCGAAGAAGGCATTCGTGTGAATGCAGTATCAGCCGGCCCGATTAAAACCCTGGCCGCTGCCGGTATCGGTGACTTCGGTAAGATGCTCGCCTATGGAGAGCGCAATTCACCGCTGCGTCGTAACGTCACCATTGAGGAAGTCGGCAATGTCGGCGCTTTCCTCTGCTCTGATCTAGCATCCGGCGTCACCGGTGAAATCACCTATGTGGATGCTGGCTACAACATCGTCGGTATCGGCGACAAATAAGTCCAGACCAATCTGCTAGTATGACAAACAGGGCATTTTTTAATGCCCTGTTTTGTTTTAAGCACAGGGAATCGCTCGAATGTCACACACTCACGCCATGACCTTGCTGGTCTTCATCGTCCTCGGTGCCATTGGTGGCATCATCTTTGGCTGGTATGCTGGTGAGGCCGCAACGAGTATCAGCTGGCTCGGCACCCTGTTTCTCAATGCACTTAAAATGACCATTATCCCACTGGTCATTGCATCCATTATCAGCGGCATCGGCTCGCTGGGTGATATCCGCCGCCTGGGGAAGCTTGGCGGCTATACGGTTATCTATTACACCATTACCACTGGTATTGCCGTGTTTATCGGCCTGCTGGTCGTGAATTGGATCCAACCCGGTGCCGGAGTACAGCTAACGCAAACTAGCGTACCGGAGCATATTCTGGAAAAACAAGGTACCGGTATCAGTGATATCTTTTTATCGCTGATTTCACCCAACCTCGTGTCATCAGCGAGCCAGACGCAATTACTGCCACTTATCGTGTTCGCCATTATTTTTGCTATGGCACTGACTACCATCGGCGACAAATCCAAACCGGTATTTGCGCTGTTTGATGGCATCAATGAAGCGATGATGAAATTGGTCATATGGATCATGCATCTTGCCCCTGTCGGCATCTTTGCCTTAATCGCAGCCAGACTGGGCAGTGTCGGTGGCGGTGAACAGTTTATGGCTGAGATCAAAGCTGTCGGCCTGCATGTAGTGACCGTACTGACCGGCTTGTTTATCCATACTTTAGTATTGATCGCAGTTATGCTGTTTATTGCACGGCGCGGCTTTGATTACCTTGTTGGTATGGCCCGCGCGCTGATAACTGCATTCGGCACAGCGAGTTCCTCTGCCACCCTTCCGCTGACAATGGAGTGTGCCCGTGAGAACCGGGTTGATCCCAAAGCGGTGAAATTTGTCTTGCCTCTGGGCGCTACCATCAATATGGATGGCACAGCGCTGTATGAAGCGGCCGCGGTCATGTTTATTGCGCAAGCCTATGGCATTGACTTGAGCCTGACACAACAAGCCATAGTCTTTATTACCGCTACACTGGCAGCAATCGGGGCTGCTGGTATTCCTGAAGCCGGTCTAGTGACCATGGTAATTGTGCTAACCGCTGTGGGCTTGCCACTCGAAGGCATAGCACTGCTACTGGCTGTTGACTGGTTTCTTGATCGTTTCCGTACCACCGTCAATGTCTGGGGCGATAGCGTAGGTGCCGCCGTCATTGATCGACTGACATAAAAAAAGCGCCTTCGGGCGCTTTTTTTAGTGTTATCAATATAGCAACTTAACGTAAAGTCTTATCGATAATTTCGATATCGGCTTCCGCTCGCAGAGCCGCAATAAAGGCCTGCATCTCGGCATTAGCCTGCATTTGTGTTAATTGTTGCTCCATCGCCTGTTTATCTTCGTCAGCGACATTGGCTATATCGCCATTTTCAGCAGCAATAAGCTGAATCAGAACATAGTTGCCGTTATCCGCTGTAAAGCCTGCATACTGAGCCTCACTTTGAGGTTTCGGCATGGCAAACGCACGTTGTAGAATTTGCGCACTGACCGCCTCATCATCACGGCTGTATGACTGGGCAGATTGCCAGTTATCAACCAATGATTCAGCCGCAGCACCGGACTTGAGTTCTGCAAGAATAGCTTCACCTTTTTCACGTGCAAACTGACTGGCTTGGTCAAACAACAGTTGTTGACGAATAGCGGGTTCAACTGACTCAAACGGCAACACCGATTCAGGGATGTGCTTATTCTTATGAACCACTACAAGGTGTGTATCAGAGAGTTCAATCACCGAACTGTTGAGTTCATTTTTCAATACATCATCACTGAAGGCAGCAGTTATAACCTTAGCTTCACTGCTGATGCCCACCTCTGTACCGGATTGAGTGAACAGCTCGGTAGTCTTGATATCAAGACCTAAGGCTTCAGCGGCCACATCCAGACTATCCGGGTTTTCGAAACTCAGGTTAGCCAACTGCTCTGCCGCGTCAAAGAAACGGTTTTCAGCCTGTTGCAGACGGTAGCGTTTTTCAACGTCGTTACGAACCTGTTCAAACGCCTGTACTTCAGGACGCTGAATATCGGTCAGTTTAATCAAGTGATAACCAAACTCGCTCCGCACCGGCTCTGTTACATCCCCTACCTGCGCCAAAGCAAAGACCGCTTCTTCAAAAGCAGGATCCATCACGTCACGACCGAAATAGCCCAAATCACCGCCTTGAGTAGCTGAGCCTGTGTCCTGCGAGGTTTGCTTGGCGAGTTCAGCAAAGTCTTCGCCCTGCGCCAGACGTTCGGCAATCGCTTCGATCTGTTGCAGCGCCTGTTCGTCATCACCTTCAATCAGAATATGGCTGGCTTTGCGTTGCTCTGAACCAACAAACTGGGCTTCATTATCAGCGTAGAACTGTTTCAGATCCGTATCATCGATTTCGATGCCGGCTGCAATCGTATCCAGATCCAGCTCAATAAAATTCAGCTTAACCTGTTCAGGCGCTATGTAAGCAGACTGATTCGCTTCGAAGTAGTCACGTACAGCGCTATCATCAATACTGACCTGAGTCAGATAGTTCTGCACTGGCACCACACCATAAGCAATCTCACGTTGCTGGCTTTCCAGGGCTAGAAGACGGTTTAGTGTGTGTTCGCTGACAAATGCAGATCGCTCAATATTACGACTTAATTCCTGCGCCAGTAAGTCGGTACGTAACTGTGCTTCATACATGGCCGGCGAGTAGCCTGCCCGTGCCAGCACCATTGCATAGTACTCGGAATCAAACTGACCATCACGCTGAAATGCCGGTGTGGTGCGAATCATCTCTGACACGGCGGTGTCACTGATGGTTTGTCCCAGTGAGGCATTGGCTTCACGTAATAATTGTTGCTCAATCAAGCCATCAAGAATATTACGTTTAACCAGTGCACCCTCAAACATGGCTGGGTCAAACTGTTCGCCCAACACATTCCGCATCTGGTCACGATATTGTTGAACTGACTGCTGTAAGCTGGCCTGTGTGATTTCTTTGCCGTTGACTTCAGCGACGACGACGTCGGAAGCCCCGGTAAGGTATGAGTTAACACCCCAGAGGGCAAATGGAATACTAATCAGACCGACGATGAACCAGGCGATCCACCCCTGAGCCCGATCACGAATGAAATGCAACATGGAAGAGAACCTTCATTTCTTATGTGTTGAACAGACGGATAGTCTAAACCATCAGGCAAAAAAAAAGGCGCATACGATGCGCCCTTTTTCGTCTTTGGCGGAGCGGACGGGACTCGAACCCGCGACCCCCGGCGTGACAGGCCGGTATTCTAACCAGCTGAACTACCGCTCCAAAAATTCCTGGTGGGTGCTGAGGGGTTCGAACCCCCGACCCTCGCCTTGTAAGGGCGATGCTCTCCCAGCTGAGCTAAGCACCCCAGAAAAACGACTAGTTTACAGCATCCTTCAGCGCTTTACCAGCTTTAAATGCTGGAATCTTAGCGGCAGCAATTTTGATTTCTTCGCCAGTACGTGGGTTACGACCAGTGCGTGCAGCACGTTCACGAACAGAGAAAGTACCGAAGCCAACCAGTGTCACTTGATCGCCTTTGCTCAGCGCTTTAGTAACAGCTGAAGTCATGCCGTCTACGGCTTGAGCGGCTTTTGCTTTAGAAATGTCTGCAGCTGCAGCAACTGCATCGATGAGTTCAGATTTATTCACAGCTTAATTCCTCATATCTTTATTAATCGTTATACGTCCAAGTACCGGCAGCTTTGCTGTCTGGCTCAGTGCAACCGGACTGTGAGTATCTAACTACAGCAAAAACAACGTGTCAAGACGAATAGTCTGTGTTTCTGGCAAGATTTTATCTGGGTTTTCGGCCACTTTAACGCAGGTGGTTGACAATCCAGTTCAGGCCATGAATATTGTCAGGTTCGCTCACTTTGTAAAAAAGCATGTGTCAGTTGAACAAACTGTTCCACTGAAACTGTCTCAGGTCTCTGTGCCGGGGCGATACCAACCTGCTCAATCAGCTCTGAAGTTACCAGTTTTTTCAATGTGTTAGCGATCGTCTTGCGTCGCTGACTGAATGCCTGTGTGACGATTTTATTCAAGGCTTCCAGATCCACCTCTCCGCCCCGACGCTGTTGCAACGGCTGCAGATAAATAATCGCAGATTCGACCTTGGGTGCCGGATCAAAGGCTTCTGGAGGAACGATAAACAGTTGTTCTGCGTAACACTGATGCTGCAGCATGATACTCAAACGACCATACTGCTTTGAGCCAGGCTGCGCACAGATCCGTTCCACCACTTCACGCTGTAGCATGAAACACATATCGTCGACACAGCTCGCCTGTTCCAGTAAGTGGAACAATAACGGGGTGGTAATGTTATAAGGCAGGTTACCGATCACTCGCAACGATTCATCGCTAGTCTGCAGGCTGCGATAATCAAACCGCAACGCATCTGCTTCATGAATCTGCAACTGAGGATAGGCTGCAAGCTTTTTCCGCAAGAGCGGTACCAGATCCCGATCCAGTTCAATCACATCAAGTCTGTCACAACGCTGAAGTAGCGGTTCAGTCAACGCCGCACGTCCCGGACCGATTTCAACCAGATGCTGCCCGGGTGCAGGACTTATCGCATCAACTATGGCCTCAATAATGCCAATGTCTTGCAGAAAATTCTGGCCGAAACGTTTACGGGCGCGGGGGTATAAGCTTTCTGTCATTGTTGTACTTAACTGTTTGCCATTACTAAAGCCATGTCGACAGCAGCCTGTAAACTACTTGCCGACGCCCTGCCGCTAGCGGCCAAATCGAGTGCTGTGCCGTGATCCACTGAAGTTCGGATAAAGGGCAGCCCCAAAGTCACATTAACAGCCTTACCAAACCCATGATGTTTCAGTACCGGTAAGCCCTGATCATGATACATTGCCAGCACCAGATCGTAGTCTACCAGCTTGTCCTGATTGAAAATCGTATCGGCAGGCCAGGCACCTGATAGCGCTATACCTTGTTGTAAAAGCGAGTCAATCGCTGGCTGAATGGTGTCGATTTCCTCACGTCCCAGATAGCCACCCTCCCCGGCATGAGGATTCAAGCCACACACGGCAATACGCGGCTGGGCAATGCCAAACTGCTGTTTGAGACTTGTATCAATAATCTGGATAACCTGAGTCAGGCTGTCTCTGGTGATGGCTGAGCTCACTTGCATTAGTGGCAAATGCGTTGTGGCCAATGCAACACGTAAGGTGTTGGTCGCCAGCATCATTACGACTTTACTGACACCTGCACCATCGGCAAAAAATTCGGTATGGCCACTAAAATCATAGCCAGCCTGATTGATCACACCTTTATGAACCGGCGCAGTGACAATGGCATCAAAGTCGCCATTCAAGCTACCGTCCAGAGCAGTCTGTAAGGTATCCAATACATAACGGCTATTGGCTGAATTTAACTGTCCAGCCTGTACCGTTTGGGCCAGCGCATGAGGCAAAACATAGAGTTGTCCGGGCTGTGCCGGCTGCACAGCATCATTTAGTGACAACTCAATAAGTTCAAGCGGAAGAGCTAGCTGTGACGCCCGCGCCGCAAGTAATTCGGGCGAGGCAATTGCAACCAGTTGTGCCTGCTGTCGCTGCTGGGCTAATTGAATGCACAGATCCGGACCAATGCCTGCGGGCTCACCACAGGTCAATGCTATCCGTCGCGCTTCACTCAAAGTTCACGATACTCCACATAGGCTTCGTCACGCATGGCACGCAGCCAGCTTTCCATTTCTTCATCAATCTTACGCTGACGCAGTTGTTCACGCGCCTTACTGCGTTTGAACTCATCAGCCATATTCTGTTCACGGCGGTCTTCAAGCAAGATCAAGTGCCAGCCAAAACGACTTTGAAACACATCACTCATCTCACCGATGGCGAGTTCATCCATTTTTTCCTGGAATTCAGGCACCATCACACCGGGGCTAGCCCATCCAAGACTACCGCCCTCAATAGCTGAGCCGGTATCTTCCGAGTGAGCTCGTGCCAACTCTGCAAATTTTTCACCATTCTCTACCCGCTGACGCAATTGTTGCAGACGTTTTTCTGCTTCTTCATCCGTCATCACTTCAGAAGTTTTAATCAAAATATGGCTGGCCAGTGTTTGTTTGACCAAATGGACTTCTGCACTTTTTTTGTCTTTCAATCGCACTAGGTGGAAACCACTACCGCTTCGCAGCGGCTGGCTGATCTCACCTACGGTCAACGCTGGAACAGCCTCAGCAAATAAGGATGGTAGCTCGCCCTGTTTACGCCAGCCAAGTTCACCGCCTTCTAGGGCATTCTGACCATCGGAATAGCCTGCGGCGACTTCTGCGAAGTCCCCCCCCTCAGCCAACAAGGACTGAATTTTTTCCAGTCGTTGCTGCGCATCCTGTACCTGTTCCGGCGAAGCGGCGTCCGGCATGCTGATCAGAATATGCTGCAGTTGGTATTCTTCCTCGCTGCCGGACTGAATAGTCTGAGTGGCAAGGAAATTATCAACTTCGCGGTCTGACACCACAACACGGTCTTCTACCTGACTTTTACGCAGCCGAGTGATGATCATTTCCTCTCGGATGGTTTCACGGAACTGACTAAAGTCATAACCATCTTCTTCAAGCACATCGCGGAACTGACGCAGATTCATATTATTGTTGTTGGCGATCTGACGCAGGGCGGCATTTAAGGCATCGTCACCCACGCGCACACCCACCTCTTCTGCCCGTTGCAGTTGTAAGCGTTGAATGATGAGTCGCTCCAACACCTGTTTACGTAAAATATCTGCGGGAGGAATGGCCGCTTCACGCTGACGGAGCTGTTGACGCACAGTCTGTGACATGTCCATTAATTCACTTTCCAGAATGACCTCATCATTGACCACAGCAATGATACGATCCATGGGTGCAGCCCAAACTTGCGTCGCCAGTACTAAACCGGCAATCAGATACTTGATCAAAACATTTACTCCAAAATTCACGCAGGCATTATAAAGGATATGAGCAAGCGATGCTTAAGCCTCAGAGACCGATATTTCTGCCTTTGGTTCAGTCAACCTCATAGCCACGGATACTACTTTCTAGCAATGTGTCTGATTTCTTACCGAATGCCCCTAAACCTTTAAGTTCAATCTGGAAATAGATGGCAAGGTTTCTATCATCATCCAGTTCATCATTCACATAGTCACGAATAGCTAGTCGCGTTGCCCAGCAGCAGCTGTCATATTGAATGCCAGCAAGAGTTTCCAGAGTACGTTTTTGATCCAATGAACGATACCACCGACCAAATAATTGCCAGCGCTCTCCCATCGGAACCTGTGCTGAAATATCAACTTGTTCGAGGCCTTCTCTCCGGTTCGTGAAGTCATTCTCTTTACGATAACGATGCGAAATATTAAAAATACCGCCTTCTTCACCACGATAACGCATGCCGACTGATGACATACTCGTTTGACTGTCCTCAGCATCCCATTGAATTTCCCCTGATGCTGACCATTCGTTGTTTATGAAGGCTACCGCTTCAACAATCATGTCTGAATCATTGTCAGTTTCGACCTGCCCATTAGGCAAAGTGACTTCACGGTCATCAAAATAACGAATCTGCCCTAATGTCAGACGTAGTGATTCATCACCTGTTGTCTGATTGATAAAACGGGATGTTATCGCGAGTGAGAGTTGATTAGCATCACCGATGCGATCACCACCGATAAATCGATCATAGCTAAACAGCCTTATCATATTGAAGGTGGACAACCTTGTGTCAAAGTCTGGAATATCTGATTGATCACGCTCGGGGATATACAGGTAAAAAGCACGTGGCTCCAATGTCTGTATGAAGCTATCGTTACCAATATTCAGATCACGTTCAAAAAATAGACCAGTGTCAAAGCTAGCGATAGGTAATGATCGTGAAGCATCATTATCGAATTGGTTTAAGTCATCACTGTTAAGATTATAACGAGTGTGGTTGTAGGCAAAACGCGGTGTGGCAAAAAAAGCTGCTGTCCCCATTGGCAGGCTGACGGCTGGCTCCATATTAATACGCTGACCCTCGACCAGATCATTATGGTCAAATTCGACATATTCAGCCTCAAGTTCGTAACTCAGGCCAAATGCCTGGTCGGGTAAATAGCCACGCACCAAGAACTGAGGTAGACGCTTGTATTGTTCAGGTACATCTTCTAAAGTCTGATAGCCTTGTAACCTAGCAGTAAAATCCCAGATATCCCCCCTATACCTTGTCTCTAATTTGCGATTCAAGTGAGTACGGCTTGATGTGTTTAGACTCGAACCGAAATCTTCAAAATAATTATCATCTGAGACATAGTTGTAATCGACCGATGCGTGCCAACGTCTAGCGAGCTCACTACGGTGTTGCCAAAAAAACAGTTGACGGGCTTCTTGATAATAAGGATTGATGTCTTCCCCATCCTGACGTTGTTCATCTGAACTGAGGTAATTGGCTTCGATTTCCCCCTGACCCTGTTCGAATAGATAGCGGAATTCGCCTCCGAGCATCATGCCGCGATCACTCATGTATCGAGGTACTAGTGTTGCATCGAGATTCGGTGCAATATTCCAGTAATAAGGTGTGGTCAAGTCAAAACCGGTTTCATCACTATTTCCGAAGGTAGGCGGCAACAAGCCGGACTTACGTTCATCATTTAAAGGGAAATTGATATACGGGGTATAAAACACTGGCACACCTGCCAGTCTAAGAACAACGTCTTCAGCCTCACCTACAGCAGTATCATGATTTAAATGGACTTCGTCCGCTTTCAGCTGCCAAGCACCATCACCTTCTGGACAGGTGGTATAGGTCGCATTTTTTAGATCAGTGCTACTGGTGCCCTTTCTAAGCAAATGGCTTGACTCGCCGCGGGCATGCCTCTGCCGGATTCGATATTCCGCATCCAGCATGCGTCCTTCATCGTTGCTCAGAGACCATTCAGCCTGGTCGGCATCGACAATAATCTCACTGTCTCGCAGACGCACACCGCCCGTCGCTGTGACATCGCCACTGCTTCTGTTGTATGTTGCTCGTTCCGAGCTTAACTGCTGACCTGCACGGGTGATATCGACATCGCCGGAAAATACCGAGGTGCCCGTTTGCAGTAACTGAACGCTATCGGCTTTAACGTCTACTTCGCTTTGTACTGGATCTTGGCTTACAGCAGGAAGGAACAAGTCTTCGTAGCCAAAGTGACAGCTTAGTCCCTGCTCCTGCTGGGCCAGCACCGTGCTACTGATGCAGGACACGATAAGCGTTGATAAAAGCGATAGTTTGCGCATGTTCATCCTCAAGCAACTGACCCAGTCAACAGTAACGTCCTGACCGAATGCAAAATAACGCTCAATTTATCGCATATATAGGATGATTCAGCAAATCGGCCCATCCGTCTGGAGGCTCCTGTAGAGGCATATCCAAGCGTCATCAACAACTTAGCTTTTCAGCATTTATCCATCGCATTCTTGGTGAACGAACGGCTATCGCCAAACACTCCGAAACCCTGAAATTATTTTGTCATCATGTGTTGACAGGGTAGGCGTCAGTCCCTATGATATGCGCTTCCTTTCGGGGGCTATAGCTCAGCTGGGAGAGCGCTTGCATGGCATGCAAGAGGTCGGCGGTTCGATCCCGCCTAGCTCCACCAAGATTCTCGAAAGTAAAGTTTTAGGTCCCCATCGTCTAGAGGCCTAGGACACCGCCCTTTCACGGCGGTAACAGGGGTTCGAATCCCCTTGGGGACGCCAAACTTTAATGGCTCTGTTTGCAGAACCATGAATATCAAAACGAAAGAACCTGGGTCCCCATCGTCTAGAGGCCTAGGACACCGCCCTTTCACGGCGGTAACAGGGGTTCGAATCCCCTTGGGGACGCCACTTCTTAAATCTTACTAAACGCTTTCCGTCAGCATCAACTGTCTCAGTAAGTTCGTTTACCTCACTTGCTTATTCATCCACCAGGCAATACCCGCAAATAACATGGCCGGAAATGAAGCGGCCAACCATGGTAACACCCCGAAAACTAAGCCCATATGCTGGAAACTCTGGTTAAACAGGTGAAAACCGATTCCGATTAAAGCTCCCGCCAGAATTCGGCCGCCTATCGGCGCTGAACGCAATGGCCCGAACACAAACGGCACCGCCAAAAGCACCATGACGGCGGTGCTTACCGGCATCATCAATTTACTCCAGAAAGCCAGTTCGTACTGTGCGACTGACTGATGATTCGCTTTTAAGTAGCTGACATAGTCAATCAAATCCCATACCGGCAGAAACTCCGGTGGCACAACTACAATATTAACCATGCCCGGATTAAGCTGTGAGCGCCAGCGTGCATGTGATACCGAATGAACCTCTACCCCGCTTTCATCAATTGTACTCTGCACAACATCCGTTAATGTCCAGCTATCCTGTTGATACTCAGCACTCGTCGCCTTAGTGAGAATACGTAAGCGATGCTGCTCATCAAACTCGTAAATGGACACATTGGAAAAGCTGCCATCAGCGTTGATGCGATCAATATGATTGAAGTGATTACCATCACGGGTCCAGAAACCATATTCTGAGCGTGAGCCAACAGTGCCAGTCTGGGCAACCGACTGCATTTCACGCGCAGATTGTTCGGTAATCGGACGTAGTCCCTCCCCGATGACCAAGGCGACAAACATCAGAATGCCCGCCACAATCACGACGGCTTTATTAATACCGGCAATGGAGATGCCTGCCGCGCGCATGGCCACAAGCTCACTCTGACTGGCTAGATTTCCCAAACCAATGACACTGCCGAGCAAGGCGGCTACAGGCAATAACTCGTAGATCCGCTTTGGCATCGTCAATGCGATGTAAGCTAGAATGCTGCTGATGCTGTAATCACCTTTGCCCAGATCATCAAGCTCACTGATGAAATCCATAAAGGTATATAACGCCAGTAACACCAGTAGTACCAACAGGGTGCTGGAAAGTATGGTTTTGGCAAGATATTTGGACAGAATACGCATTTATTGACTGAGCTTGTGTTTATAGAGTTTGAGGTAACGTTTAACCAATTGCTTGTTTAACAGCAATAGCAAAACCACGAGCATCAGGAGATGAACCCATATCCCTCCCAGCCAGACCGGCATATCCCCTTTGCTGACCCAGGCACGACTCACACCCAGCAAATTGCTATAGATAATGTAAATCAACACTGCAGGGACGAAGCCCGCATAGCGCCCCTGGCGTGGCCCGGCATTAGCAAGGGGTATCGCAATCAGACATAACAACAGCGTCATCAAAGCCGACGCACTGCGCCATTGCACTTCGGCCATATCTCTCGGCTTGCCGCGCTGTAGCAGCTCTGAAGTCGGTAAGGCTTTGTGACGTTCACGTACCTCGCCTTCCTGCCCTTTCTCAATCAACAGGCTGTGCGTCGCAAACTGCGCGATAGTGAAATCCTGATCGCCCGCTTTCCCTTCATAGCGATAGCCTTTTTCCAGAACCAGAAACTTATCACCAGTGACAGAATCAATTTCGAAATGGCCTGTTTCTGAGCGAAATATCAACGGTTTCGGTTCCCGCTGAATCTCAATAAACACGTTTTCCAGAAACTGCTTATCGTCGCTCAATCGTTCGGAATAAAACGTCCAGTCCCCTTCCTGACTTTCTTTAAAACTACCAGCAATAAGCCCTGTCGTATTGGCCGAAATTTTCGCCCGTTCCTGCAGTTCATAGCGCTCCGAAAGTACATTTGGCACGATCCACAAGGCCAGCACAGCCACGATGATAGAAATAGCACCAGCAAACAGCAGTACATTGCGCATAATGCGATATTGGGAAATACCACAGGCGACCATCACGGTCAGCTCATTGTCCGAGCTCATTCGGCCCAAAGCCAACATCACCGCGAGAAATGCACCAATCGGCAAAAGAATCGACAAAGCGCCCAGAGAACTCAAGCCCAGCAGGCTGAAAATCACATCCGCCGGCATGTTGCCTACTGCCGCATCAGCGAGATAACGGGCAAACCGCGTAGAAACGTAAATCAGCCACAATACACCCGTCACAGCAATCAAATTGATCACAAACTCTTTCAGCAAATAACGATCAATCGTGCTGAACCAGGCAAAGAAGCGGTGTGGAACGTTGGGCATTGATGATGAGTCTTGGTTAGAATTAATCGTTTGTTTTTGGCACAATCTGATTCGAATCTAAGAAGTCTAAACTAATTCATCCATACAGGAGAAATCCATGCAGTATTTCGTTACCTCCGACGCCTTGGCCTCTCAGCAGACTGATTGTCTGGCCGTCGCTATTTATGACCAGGCCGAACTCAGCCCGTCTGCCGCACAATTGGATGAAGATACCCAAGGCGCTATCCAGCGCGTCCTCGACACCGGCGATATCAGCGGTAAAGCTGGTCAGACACTGTTTCTGCACCACCCTGCTGGCATCAGCAGCCCACGCATCCTGCTTGTGGGTGTAGGCAAAAAAGGCAAAACCACGGAAAACGATTTCAACACAGCCACCACTGCCATGGCGCAGGCGCTGAACGAGAGTGGTGCCCAGGCTGCTCTCTGTTGCCTCGCTGAAGTTGAGGTGATGCAGCGCTCAAACGCATGGAAAATCCGTCAGACTACCGTCAATACTGAAACGACACTCTACCGTTACACCCAAACCAAGAGTGACAATAAGCCGATCGAAAAACCACTGACTCAATTGCGTTTCACGACTGATGAAGCGGATACCGCTGCAGCTGGCCAAGCGATTGCTCAGGGCGCGGCTATTGGCCGCGGTATGAACCTCGCTAAAGATTTGGGCAATCTGCCTGGCAATATCTGCACTCCAAGCTACCTTGCCGATCAGGCCATCAAAATCGGCCAGCAGTTTGATAGTGTCACCACGACCATCCTGGAAGAAGCCGAGATGGCCGAATTGGGTATGGGCTCGCTGCTTTCTGTCTCACGTGGAAGTCGTCAGCCTGCGAAGCTGATCACCATGGAATACAAAGGCGCCGGTGACTCTAAACCGGTTGTTCTTGTCGGTAAGGGTCTGACCTTTGACGCCGGTGGTATCTCACTCAAACCTGCTCAAGGTATGGATGAGATGAAATACGATATGTGTGGCTCCGCCAGTGTGTTCGGTACTATCCAAGCTGTCGCTGAATTGGGTTTGCCTATCAATGTCGTTGGCGTGGTTCCAAGCTCAGAGAATATGCCGGACGGCGATGCCAACAAACCGGGTGATATCGTTACTAGCATGGCCGGTAAAACCATCGAAATCCTTAATACCGATGCTGAAGGCCGTCTGATCCTCTGTGATGCGTTGACTTACAGCGAGCGTTTTGAACCGGATACCGTGATTGATATCGCCACGTTGACTGGCGCCATCATTGTGGCTCTGGGTAATGTCACCACCGGTCTGATGGCGAATAACCAAGATTTGGCTGATGCACTGCTTAAAGCGGGTAATGACAGCTTTGACCGCACCTGGCAGTTGCCAATTTGGGACGACTACCAAAAACAACTTGACAGTAACTTTGCCGATATCGCCAATGTGGGCGGCAAAGAAGCGGGTAGTGTAACCGCAGCCTGCTTCCTCTCCCGCTTCACTGAAAAGTTTAACTGGGCGCATCTGGATATCGCAGGTACAGCCTGGGTCAGTGGCAAAGCCAAGGGCGCAACAGGCAGACCTGTCCCATTGTTGATGCAATTCCTGTTAAACAAGATTGAATCAAAAAGCTAAACATGACCCGCATCAGTTTTTACATACTGAAGTCGAATGAACTTGAACAGCGGCAGGCCTTCGCCTGCCGTCTGATCGAGAAAATCTATCATCAGGGTCAGCAGGTTTATATCCACACTGATAGTGCTGAAAACAGTGAAGCCTTAAATCAGGCTTTATGGGCTATTAGGCCTGAAAGTTTTATCCCCCATGACGTGATGTCTGCAGACAATACTGAAAACAGTCCGATTCTTATCGGCCATTCTAATAACGCTCCTCCCCGGCTAATGGACGTCATGATTAATCTCACCGCCGAGCAACCGCTGTTTTTCAGTCAGTTCGAACGCGTCTGTGAAATTGTTGATGATGATGCCACTATCAAACAGGCTGGCAGACAGCGCTTTCAGTTCTACAAACAACGTGGCTACGAACTCGATACCTTTCATATCTAAGCAACCACCGCTTAACAGTAAACAGAATCCACCTCAGCAGGTATAATGCCCTGCTTATTTCACGACTCAGCCAATAACAACACCATGGAAAAAACATACAGTCCTGACGCGATCGAACAACGCTGGTATCAGAAGTGGGAACAGAATGGTGAATTCAAGCCATCCGGCGAAGGCTCACCTTACTGCATTATGCTGCCACCACCGAATGTCACCGGCAGTCTGCATATGGGCCATGGCTTCAACAACACCATCATGGATACCCTGACTCGTTATCACCGCATGAAAGGTGATAACACTTTATGGCAGCCGGGTACCGATCATGCCGGTATCGCCACACAGATGGTCGTCGAACGTCAGGTTAATGCGGAAGGCAAAACCCGCCATGAGATGGGCCGTGTCGATTTCACCAAACGCATCTGGGAATGGAAAGAAGAATCCGGCGGTAATATTACCCGTCAGTTGCGCCGTCTCGGCTCCTCTTTGGACTGGTCGCGTAGCCGCTTTACCATGGATGACGATCTGTCTGAAGCCGTAAAACATGTCTTCGTCAAACTCTACAAAGAAGGCTTGATCTACCGCGGTAAACGTCTGGTCAACTGGGATCCGAAACTGCACACCGCCATTTCTGATCTGGAAGTAGAAAACCGCGAACAGAAAGGCCATATGTGGCACCTGCGCTACCCGCTGGCCGATGGTCTCAAAACCAGTGAAGGTAAGAACTACATCGTCGTTGCCACCACCCGTCCTGAAACCATGCTCGGTGATACCGGCGTTGCGGTTAATCCTGAAGACCCACGCTACAAAGATCTGATTGGCAAAGACATTATCCTGCCTTTGGTAAACCGTCGCATTCCTATTGTCGGCGATGACCATGCGGATATGGAAAAAGGCACCGGTGCCGTTAAGGTTACCCCTGCTCATGACTTTAACGACTACGAAGTCGGTAAACGTTGTGGCCTGCCGATGATCAATATCTTCACCTTGAATGCCGATGTGCGCGATATTCCGCAGGTGTTCAACACCGATGGCAGTACCAATACAGAAGTGGAAGCCAGTATTCCCGAAGCTTATCGTGGGTTGGAGCGTTTTGCTGCACGTAAAGCGATTGTCGCTGACTTTGATGTGGCTGGTCTGCTCGAAGAAATCAAAGATCATGATCTGACTGTACCTTATGGTGATCGTGGCGGCGTGGTCATTGAACCGATGCTGACCGATCAATGGTACGTCGATGCCAAAACCTTGGCTAAACCAGCCATTGAAGCGGTTGAGACCGGCAAAGTTCAGTTCGTACCAAAGACCTACGAAAACATGTACTTCAGTTGGATGCGTGACATTCAGGACTGGTGCATTTCACGCCAGCTCTGGTGGGGTCACCGCATTCCGGCCTGGTATGACGAGCAAGGCAATGTCTACGTCGGTCATGATGAAGATGCGGTTCGCGCCGAAAACAACCTGTCTGCCGATGTACAGCTCACACAGGATGAAGACGTTCTCGATACCTGGTTCTCCTCTGCATTGTGGCCGTTCTCAACCTTAGGTTGGCCGAAAGAAGATGAGGCCGTTAAAACCTGGTATCCGGGTAATGTTTTGGTCACCGGTTTTGACATTATCTTCTTCTGGGTCGCCAGAATGATGATGATGGGTATTCACTTCCTCGGTGAAGTGCCGTTCAAGGAAGTCTATATCCACGGTCTGGTGCGTGACTCGCACGGCCACAAAATGTCAAAATCCAAGGGTAACGTGCTCGACCCTATCGATATCATCGATGGTATCGATCTGGAAACTTTGGTTCAGAAACGTACCTCTGGCATGATGCAGCCACAACTGGCGGCAAAAATTGAAAAAGCTACCCGCAAAGAATTCCCGGATGGCATTGAGCCGCATGGTACCGATGCGCTACGCTTCACCTTTGCTTCACTGGCATCAACTGGCCGTGATATCAACTTCGATATGAACCGTATTGCCGGTTACCGTAACTTCTGTAACAAGCTATGGAACGCGGCACGTTATGTGTTGATGAATACCGAAGGTCAGGATACCGGTATCGACAATGATGATGTGGAACTGAGCTTGGCCGATCGTTGGATCATTTCCCAGCTGCAGACCACCGAACAGGAAGTCACTAAAGCGATCGATAGCTACCGTTTTGACCATGCTGCTCAGGGTATTTACGAGTTTATCTGGAATAACTACTGTGACTGGTATCTGGAGCTGTCTAAACCGGTTCTGACCTCAGATACAGCATCAGAAGCTGCCAAACGCGGTACCCGACGCACGTTGGTTCGCGTATTGGAAGCGACACTGCGTATGACGCATCCGTTTATGCCATTTATCACAGAAGAAATCTGGCAAACCATCGCTCCGCTGGCTGGTAAAGCAGGCGATACCATTATGTCTCAGGCATATCCTGTTGCTGATGAAAGCAAGGTTGATAAGACGGCTGTCGCTGAGATGGAATGGGTGATGAACTTCATTACCGGTATTCGTTCCATTCGTTCGCAAATGAATATTGCGCCGAAAATAGCCTTGCCAGTATTGCTTAAGGACGCCCAATCAGATGATCGAGCCAAACTCGACAACAACCTTAACTTCCTGAGCCGCCTTGCTAATCTGGAGTCGATTGAGTTCCTTCAGGGCGAAGCGCCTGCCGCCGCTACTGCGCTGGTCGGTAAGATGGAAATTCTGATTCCACTGGAAGGCCTGATTGACAAAGACGCTGAAATTTCCCGTCTTAACAAGGAAATCAGCAAGCTGGATAAAGTCATCAAGCAATCGTCTGGTAAGCTCAGTAATGAAAATTACGTGGCCAAAGCACCAGCCGATGTCGTGGCTAAGGAACGAGAAAAGCTTGAAGAAATGCAACAAGCCTATCAGCAGTTGCAACAACAATTAGCTGCTCTAAGCTAAGCATTTCTTTTCAGTCTAAAACCAAAAAGCCGCTGAACTCAGCGGCTTTTTTTGTTTCTCTAAATACTAATACGCCGATATTCCCGGTACCGGGGTGACCAGAAATGCGCTTCGATAGCTGTTTTAAGCTCAACAGCAGACATCGCAGGAGCCAAACCTTGTTGTTGTGCCTGGCGAGCAACACTGAACGCGATGGCCTTACTGATGTCAGCCACCTGCTCTAGTGGTGGCAACAAAGCCCCTTTTCCGTCTATAGCTAACGGTGATGCCGTCGCCAGCACCTCACTGGCAACCATCATCATCTCATCGGTGAGTCGGCGGATACCTGCAGCGATAACGGCAAGGCCAATGCCCGGAAAAATATAACTGTTATTACACTGGGCTATCAGATAAGTCTGTCCCAGATAGCTTACTGGCTGAAAAGGGCTACCCGTCGCAATCAAAGCCTGCCCTTTAGTCCAGTTAATTAAATCTTCAGGTGTTGCTTCAACGCGCTTGGAGGGGTTACTTAATGGGAAGATAACGGGTTGCTCACAATGGACTAACATCTGCTCAATCAATGCCTGTGTAAATAACCCGGGCTGACCTGATACACCGATTAACACAGTCGGCTTCGCATGCTTGATTACGGTTGCCAGATCAATCTCGGTATCCTGCGTATTCCACTGTTGTCTGCACATTTCATCCTGAGCGAGTCGCTGCTGGAAGTCATACAGGCCCGTCATCTTTTGTGTGACCAGCCCATGTTTATCGACCATAAACATTTTTCGACGCGCTTCTGTTTCACTCAGGCCTTCTGCACACAGATGAGCAATCAATTGTTCCGCAATGCCGCAGCCCGCCGACCCCGCTCCGGCAAAGACAAAGACTTGTTCTGACAAACTTTGCTGCTTGGCCCTGCAGGCAGCGATAAGCGTACCAGCAGCAACAGCAGCAGTGCCCTGAATATCATCATTAAAACAGCAGATCTGATCTTGATAGCGCTGTAACAAAGGCAAGGCTTTTTTCTGCTCAAAGTCCTCAAACTGCAGTAAGACACCGGGCCAGCGTTTTTCCAGTGCCCGCACAAACAATTCCACGAACTCCTCGTACTGCTCATCATTGATACGTCGATGTGGCCACCCGATATACATCGGGTTATTCAGTAGCTCTTCATTGTCGGTACCCACGTCCAGCATGACTGGTAATGTGTAAGCAGGGCTTATTCCGGCACAGGCGGTGTAAAGCGACAACTTACCAATCGGTATGCCCATCCCACCCACGCCCTGATCCCCCAAGCCAAGAATTCGGCTACCATCGGTCACAACCACGACTTTGACGTGACGTTTGGTGGCATTGTGCAGAATTTCATCAATACGATGGCGATCAGGATAGGCAATAAACAATCCTCTGGCACGCCGATAAATCTGAGAAAACTTTTCACAGGCTTCCCCTACTGTCGGCGTATAGATGATAGGCATCATCTCTTCGATGTGCTGTTCTATCATGTAATAAAACAGCGTTTCATTGGTGTCCTGCACCATACGCAGGTAGATGTGTTTGTTAATAGCCGTATCGAAACTTGAGTATTGCAGATAGGCACGCTCGGCCTGCTCTTCAATGGTTTCAAAGTGGTGTGGGATCAGCCCGGTCAGATTAAAATCCCGCCGCTCCTGCTCAGAAAACGCCGTTCCCTTGTTTAACAAAGAGACGGCCATCAAACCCGGTCCGGAATAAGGAATATAAACAGGACGCGACGGTGACCCTTGGCTCATCTGCTTGCTCCTTTCATGTCAGGTTTAGCTTCAGTATGACCGTGAGTCCAGAGCGAGTTCAAGCAGCAATTAAAAAAGCCTGGCAATGTCCCCACTGCCAGGCTTAAGTTTACTCATCTACTTTTACTTCAATCCGACGGGGTTTTGCTTCTGCTGACTTAGGAATAGTTAACTCCAAAACACCATCACGTGTTTTCGCTGAGATATTGTCTAAATCTGCTCGCTCGGGCAATGTGAAGCGTCGGATAAAACTGCCACTAAAGCGTTCTATGCGTCGATAGTTATCCTTATTTTCTTGCTTATTACTTTCACGCTGGCCTTTGATGGTGAGCACACCATTTTCAGCAGTGACTTCGATATCTTCAGATTTCACACCGGGCAGATCGGCATGAATAACGAAGCGGTCAGTATCTTCACTGATATCTACAGCAGGGCTCCACTCTTCGCTGTTAAAACTGCTTTCTAGAGCCGGTGAATGAAACAGCGTGCTCATTTCACGCTGCAGTTCATCCAGCAGGCTAAGCGGTCTGTATCGTTGAATAGCCATAATAAACCTCCGGAAAAACATTAAGTTAATCAGAGAGACATGTCTTTCTAACTGAAATAATGTGTCCTGCTTAAAGGCTTTTCAAGGGGCTTATCTGATTATTTAATTCAAACTTGATCTCAATCAATATCAACCACTTAAGGTAAAACCATCACGGTTTTATGATGCCTAACACTACCGCAATATTGGCGAGCTCCGCTGCCGTGTTGACCTTGAGTTTGGCTTTTATCTGGGTGTTGTAATTGGCTACCGTTTTGTATCCAAGATGCATTTCAGCCGCGACTTCATGAGCTGTGTTTCCACGTGCCAAACGGCAGAAGACATCGAACTCCCTTGGGGATAATAAATCGACCACCTCGCGATAATGCTCGACATCGACAAAGCGGACATCATCCACTTCGGGCAACAGTTTTTCTTCGATGTATCGTTTACCCTCAGCCACTGATTTTACTGCCTCAGCCAGCACCTCTGCAGCGCTGTTTTTGCTCACATAACCAGATGCGCCAGCTTGTAAAGCACGCTCGACATAAATGGCTTCATCATGAATGCTATAAACTAATACCACCGCATTCGCATCCTGCTTGTGCAATCGACGAATCGTCTCAAGCCCGCCAATTCCAGGCATCGATAGGTCCATCACTACAACATCAGGCTGAACACGCTCATACTCCTGGGCGACCAGCTCACCACGGTCTACATCCATGATTTCGCCAATAAAAGGCTGAGTGGACAGCAACATCCTAAATCCGGCCCTCACAACTTGATGATCATCGACCAGCAATACGCTGATCTTATTATTTGTCATACTCTCTTCTCGATAAACGGCATCCATACTCGCACCTTCACGCCCTGTCCTGATGTTGACTCAAATAAGAATTTCCCGCCCATGCTTTCAACGCGCTCTCGCATGGCCAGAATCCCAAAGCCTTCTCCCTCAGTGGCACCGCCAACACCATCATCTTCGACACGGATTACCACCTCACTTTTTTCTTTCACACTGTGCTGTTTTACTGTGACCATTGCATGGTTTGCTTTTGCATGTCGCACAACATTGGTCAGACTTTCCTGAATAATGCGATAGACATGGATAGCAACTTCATCATCTAGTTGGTCCAAAGATTCATCGATATCCAACGCAATATCGAGCGCAGGATGGCGGCGCTTCCACTCATTAACCAGATCAGTCAATGTTGCAGACAGCCCAAGATCAGTGAGGCTGAGCGGGTGAAGAGTTCGCATCATTGAGCGCACAACACCAGATAAATGGTTACAAATATCAATAATAGAGTCGGCAATATCATTAATTTTTGCATTGGGCTGCTTAACAGCGACGGACATCGCTTTTACAGCGGTCAAAGACTGCCCCATCTCATCATGTAATTCGCGAGACATATGCTGGCGCTCATTCTCTTGTATCTGCATCGTATGTCTCGCCAATGCCTGATTATTTTGCTTTGCTTTATTGAGTGCCGCGGATAGATGATTTACCTCGTTGGCAATTGCATCAAACTCACTAATCTGAAAGCGCGGAATTCGATAATCATAATCACCCGATTCCACCTGCCTGAGTGCAGAGAGGATGGTTCTTACAGCTCTCAACATGGAATGGAATACGAAATTAATGGCCAAAAAGATAAATGCCATCATTAAAACGATAGACCAGAAATACGCTTTTGATTCACTCCAGGCTTCTCTGATTTCATCCATCGGATCCGCACTAATAACGATCTGATGTTGGGTCTCCTCTGACAGATGAATGTCATAGGTTTTTTCAAGTGGCTCCGTCATCACGGCCTTGATAAACCAACTCGGTGGCAAATTTCTCTGTGAGTGCTCGATCTCACTGCTGAAATTTGACACCCCACCCTGATTGTCGGCGACGGTTATTTTCAGATGGCGAGTCTCCCGAAGACGATTAATCTGCCTCAACCACGCAGCCTCCATATTTTCACTGTAAGTCAGCGAGCCAAGACCGAAATCGATCATCTGCAATGCTAAGTTGAAAGAGGAGTCCACTTCATCACGCACAGATTCACGAGCCTGCCAGATGGCGAGTGAACCACCGACAACAAGAATAATGAATACGGATAGCACTATTCTGAGATTAATCAAACCTCGCAGACTCATTATCCGCTTCCCATTTTCTATTACTTTCTTGGAGTCTGCTTCTGGATTTGCTGTTGTCATCATTTACTCAATGCAATCGGTTTCGTATCACGAGGAAACCTCGAGTACACAACATTTCTTTATTAATGAGCCAAATATATATCACGATAAACGGCATAAAAAAGAAAAGGAATTTTTCCTATAACGCCTATCCTTTGCCCCACCTATGATTCTAATCAACCTGATAAACAACAAACAAAAAGCACGAATGAGTGAAACAAAACACAACACATCTCACAGCGTTAAATCCAAATTACTGGAATTGTTTGATGATGTCCTCGTTCACGATGGCTATGGTGAGATCAAGGTTGAAATGAAGATTCTCAAGCGTCAGCAGAAAGAGGTGATTCTGCACTGTGGGAAACAGTATCGGTTTGTTATCGATACCCCTAACCTGTCGGCGTGATTGAATTGAATGTGAGGCGGGTTCGCCTCGAAAACTAGCCACTCTTATAAACTAGCTATGTCTTGCAGGACGAAAAAAGGCCTGTGAGCTTATTAAACCACACAGGCCTTATATCTAAGGGGCGAATACGGCAATATGTTTCGCTCCAAGTTCAGAAACGCTGGTCTCTAGAACATACCTAACTGAAGCTGCGCTGCTTCACTCATCATGTCCTTGGTCCATTGTGGTTCCCAGACCAGCTCAACGTGGGCTTTTTTAACAGCATCAATCGACATGACGCGTGATTCAACATCACCGGGGAAGGATTGTGCTACCGGGCAACCGGGAGCAGTCAACGTCATCTCAATATGCACATTGCCTGAGTTGCTGACTTCGATATTGTAGATAAGCCCGAGTTCATAAATATTGATCGGAATTTCAGGGTCATAAATCGTCTTCAGAACCTCAATGACCTCTTCTTTGAGTTGTTCCGGGCTAATTTGGTATTGATCGTTCATGTTCTGCCCTGCTTATTCCGTACTGACCGAGATATCGTGGTCGTTGTCCATTGCTGCGTGGACGGTATGCCATGACAAAGTGGCGCATTTTACGCGCGCCGGAAACTCTTTCACTCCGCCCAGTACTTGTAGCTTACCGGCCAGTTCAGCATTTTCAGATTCACCAGTCAGCGCATTGTGCACATTGTCATAAAGCTTTTCGGCTTCTTCCAGTGTTTTGCCTTTCAGGGTTTCTGTCATCAATGATGCAGACGCGACTGAAATCGCACAGCCACTACCCTGAAAGCTGACATCTTCAATCACACCGTCATTCAGCTTCACATAGACCACCAAAGCGTCACCACACAATGGGTTATTGCCGTGTGCCATATGGTTGGCATCGACGATCTCACGGAAGTTACGTGGATTTTTCTTATGATCCATGATCACTTGTTGATATAGATCGCGTAAATCACTCATCAGGCAAACAGCTCCTGTGTAGTTTTGATGGCGTTGACCAGCGCATCAATTTCTTGCTCGGTGTTATAAAAAGCAAACGACGCACGGGCGGTCGCGGCAATACCGTAAAACTGCATCACCGGCTGTGCACAGTGGTGACCTGCACGGATAGCAACGCCTTGTTGATCAAAGATGGTACCGACATCATGCGGATGCACATCTTCAATCATAAACGACAGCACGCTGGCTTTATCTTTTGCGGTACCGATTATGCGAACACCGTCCATCGCTTCCAGTTTACGGGTCGCGGCGTCTAGCAAGTGATGTTCATAAGCCGCCAGATTCTCAATACCCAGGCTGTTCATGTAATCAATCGCAGCGCCAAGACCAACAGCACCAGCAATATGCGGTGTACCGGCCTCAAATTTGTATGGCAAAGCGTTGTATATCGTATTGTCGAAGCTGACCGACAAAATCATATCGCCACCGCCCTGCCAGGGTGGCATCGCTTCCAATAAGGCCTGCTTACCGTAAAGCGCACCAATACCGGTTGGTGCAAACATCTTATGACCGGAAAAGACGTAGAAGTCACAATCCAGATCCTGCACATCTACCACCAGATGTGGCACGGCCTGCGCGCCATCAACCAGAACAGGTATCGATTTGGCTTTTGCCTTGGCAATGATGTCTTTGATTGGATTCACAGTACCCAAGGCATTAGACACATGACCAATGGCCAAGATCTTAGTGCGTTCGTTGAGCAGTTCATCCAGACCAGTCAAATCCAGTTCGCCGGATTCAACCATCGGAATGACTTTCAGCTTGGCACCGGTCTGCTCACAGACCATCTGCCAAGGAACGATGTTGGCATGATGCTCGAGATAACTAATAAGAACTTCATCACCGGCTTTAAGCTGTGGTCGAGCAAAGCTCTGTGCAACCAGATTAATAGCCTCTGTTGCACCACGAGTGAAGATAATTTCTTTATCTGACTTGGCACCCAAAAATCCGCGTACTTTGTCACGTGCACCCTCGTAAGCATCCGTTGCACGCTGACTCAGACGATGGACACCACGGTGTACATTGGCGTTATCCAGACGATAGTAAGCATCAACCGCTTCAATCACCTGAATCGGTTTCTGGCTGCTCGCTGCATTATCCAAATACACCAGCGGATGACCGTTCACTTCCTGATTCAGAATCGGGAAGTCTTGTCTTATCACCTCAACATCAAGTGCAGTGCTGTCGACTACTTTTAATTCAGTTTGCGTCATATCAATCACGCCCCTTTCGGTAACCGTTTCTCTATGACATTAGACAGCGCCTGGCGAATCGGCTCGTCCTTGATGCGTTGCAATACATCAACAGCAAAGGCATAAGTCAGCAAACTACGTGCAGCGACTTCATCCAGACCACGGGCACGCAGGAAGAATAAGTGTTGCTCATCAATCTGGCCAACAGTGCTGCCATGGGCACACTTCACGTCATCAGCATAGATTTCCAGCTCTGGCTTGCTGTCAACTTCACAGCTACGTGACAGCAACAAGTTTTTATTGCTCTGGCTGGAATCGGTTTTCTGTGCATCCTTGTGCACAATGACTTTACCGTTGAAGACCGCGTGGCTATTGCCATCCAGCACGCCTTTGTAGACTTCATCACTGGTCGTGTTAGCCACAGCATGATCGATGCGCGTGTGGTTATCCACATGCTGATCCGCTTCAACTAGATACAAGCCGTCCATGGTGACATGCGCACCTTCACCCAGCAATTGAGTGTGAATGTCGTTACGCGCCAGCTTGCTACCCAACGAGATGTTATTGGTGTTCCATACACTACCTGCTGCCTGTTTGGCTGCAAGCGTAGCAATATGGAATTGTCCCATTGACTCATGCTGCAATTTGAAGTGATTCAATGTCGCGTTTTCTGCCAGTTGAACTTCGCTCACGACATTGCTGAAACCTTTAGTCTCAGCCAGGCTGACATAATGCTCCACAACCGTTGCTTGAGCGCCCGCATCAATCTGAATTACATGACGCAAGTGGCTGGCTAGATCGGCGTTCTCAGCCGTGCTGATCACCAAGACCTCAATTGGCTTGGCAATCTTTTGTCCAGCCGCAACGTGGACATAGACGCCATCCTGCATCAGCATGGTATTGAGCGCAGTCAGGCCTGGTTTATCGATCTCAACCTGCTGACCAATCACGCTTTCAACCTGCGCAAATGACTCAGCGATAGATGCAATCGTCAGTCCGTCTTCAAGACCGTCCAGTTGTGACAGCGCAGCATTAAATTGACCGTCAATAATAACCAGTCGATAGGCATTTTCCAGCGCAGCTACTTGATTAACCTGCGCAGTATCAAGGCTAGTTTCGCTGGCCGTATGCGAGAAGGTTTGCTGACTCAAAGCCCACAATGAGGTGTACTTCCAGTCTTCCACTTTCTTAGCTGGCAGACCTTGGCGGTCAAACTGAGCTTTCGCCTGCTGACGCAGCTGTGTCAGCCAGTTGAGCCCAGCGCCGGGCAATGTAGCAGTCGCTGCTACCTCGCTAAATGGCGTTGTGATCTCGTTTAACTGTTTCATGCTGTTTGACCTTCCGGTGCATCGTGGATCCAGCTGTAACCAGATTTCTCCAGTTCTTTCGCCAGCTCTTTATCACCTGATTTCACGATCTGGCCTTGTGACAGCACGTGGACAAAGTCAGGCACAATATGATCCAGCAGGCGCTGGTAGTGGGTAATCATCACGATTGAGCGATCTGCAGCACGCAGCGCATTCACGCCTTCAGACACGATGCGCAGCGCGTCGATATCCAGACCTGAGTCGGTTTCATCCAGAATCGCCAAAGCTGGTTCCAGCACGGCCATTTGCAGGATTTCGTTACGTTTCTTCTCACCGCCGGAGAAGCCTTCGTTCACGTTACGGTGCAGGAACTGTTCGTCCATTTTCACCAGCTTCATTTTGTCGCGAACCAACGTCAGAAAATCAATCGCATCAACTTCATCCTGACCTTGATATTTACGTACAGCGTTCAGCGCGGCTTTCAACAGATAAACATTGCTGACACCGGGGATTTCAACGGGATATTGGAAAGCAAGGAAAACACCGCGCTGGGCACGTTCTTCCGGTTCCAGTTCCAGCAAGTTTTCACCTTTGTAAATCACTTCACCCTGAGTGACTTCATAACCATCACGGCCAGCTAAAACATTAGACAAGGTGCTCTTACCGGCACCGTTTGGTCCCATGATGGCGTGTACTTCACCAGGATTCACTGTCAGGTTAATGCCGCGGAGGATTTCTTTACCGTCAACGCTGGCATGCAAGTTTTTAATTTCTAACATGTTTACTCTCTAATCTCTGAAAATCCTAACGGGCTGGTCTGGGCTTAGCCGACCGAACCTTCTAATGACAAACCAAGCAGGTTCTGTGCTTCTACCGCGAACTCCATCGGCAGCTCACGGATAACCTGTTTACAGAAGCCGTTTACAATCATCGAGACGGCGTCTTCGGCATCCAGACCACGTTGTTTACAGTAGAACAACTGATCTTCACTAATTTTTGAGGTCGATGCCTCATGTTCTACCTTAGCCGTCGGGTTTTTCACCTCGATATACGGAAAGGTATGCGCGCCACATTTATCACCCATCAACAGTGAGTCACACTCGGTATAGTTACGGGCGTTTTCGGCATTCGGGCCAACACGAACCAGACCACGGTATGCATTTTGCGAACGACCAGCTGAAATACCTTTAGAAATGATGGTCGAGCTGGTGTTTTTACCCAGATGAATCATCTTGGTACCTGTATCAGCCTGCTGCATATTGTTGGTCACAGCGACCGAGTAAAACTCACCGACAGAGTTATCACCCTGCAACACCACACTTGGGTATTTCCAGGTAATCGCTGAACCGGTTTCAACCTGTGTCCATGAGACTTTCGATGACACACCACGGCAGGCAGCACGTTTGGTTACAAAGTTGTAGATACCACCCTTGCCGTTTTCATCACCCGGATACCAGTTCTGTACGGTCGAGTATTTGATTTCAGCACGATCCATCGCAACCAACTCTACTACAGCGGCGTGCAATTGATTTTCATCACGCATCGGTGCGGTACAGCCTTCCAGATAACTCACATAGGAATCATCATCGGCAATAATCAGGGTACGCTCGAACTGACCGGTGTTGGCCGCATTGATACGGAAGTAGGTCGACAGTTCCATCGGGCAACGTACACCTTTAGGAATGTAGACAAACGAACCATCACTGAATACCGCAGAGTTCAGGGCGGCATAGAAGTTATCTTTGTAAGGCACGACGCTGCCCAGGTATTTTTCAACCAAATCTGGGTGCTCTTTTAACGCCTTAGAAATAGGCATAAAGATAATGCCCTCTTCCGCCAGTTTGTCCTGGAAGGTATTGGCGACAGAAACACTGTCAAAGACAGCATCAACAGCCACACCAGCCAGACGCGCACGCTCATCGAGTGGCACACCCAGCTTTTCGTAGGTCTTCAGCAATTCTGGATCGACTTCATCCAAGCTTTTCGGGCCATCGTCTTTTTTCTTAGGCGCCGAGTAGTAGCTGATTTCCTGATAATCAATTGGTGGATAATGCACATGAGCCCACTCAGGGGTGTCCATCGTCAGCCAGTGGCGATAGGCTTTTAGGCGGTACTCCAGCATGAACTCCGGCTCACCCTTGATGCGTGAAATCTCACGAATAACGTCTTCATTCAGACCGGGCGGCAGGCTGTCGGCTTCAATATCGGTAACGAAACCGGCCTTGTATTCACGTTGTGTAATCGACTCAAGTTGTTGACTTTGATCAGTCATGGAACTCACCATCCTGTATTGTTGCATTACTCATCGTTGCTGATGAATAGAATCTAATCGGGCTCAGCCCTGGCACACGCTGTGGTGCCAACATATCTGACAATTTCACTTCATCCAGTGCGTGAAAGACAGCATTGTTGATGCGTGTCCAGTTTGTCTGAACAGCGCAATGCGTTTCCTGTTCACAGTGGCTTTCATCACTGACGCACTCGGTCAGGGCGATCGGTCCTTCAATCGCGGTGATTATCTCAGCCACCGAAATCTTCTCCGGCTCACGACTCAGGCTATAGCCACCCGCCACACCTCGTTCAGAGAGCAGTAAACCGCCGTGCGACAGGGACTTCAGCACTTTTCTGACAGTAGGTAGCGGCACTTTTACTGCATCAGCAATGGTGTGGGCACTATGCTGCTCTTGGCGGTTCGTGGCCAAGTAGCTCATCAATACGATGCCGTAATCTGTCAGTTTGCCCATACGCAGCATAGCTGGCCCTCCTAATTGGTACTATTATAGTATCAATTAAGTTAATAACCAAGTGAAATGCTCAGTTATTGTGATTGACTCAGTGAAAATTCTGTTGAATTCGCGTATGGTGATGAACTTTAAAACAGACAATTGTACTAAATTTCGGCAACACCTATTTAGACAAAATCCAACTTGAGAGCATTTAAATGAAATTAAAAGCACTGATTTTTTTACCCTTGTTATTTGGAGCAAACGTAATGGCTGACGATCACGCCGCGTCTTTAGACACTGATAAACAAAAGCTGAGCTACATTTTTGGTATTCAAGTTGGACAAAACATGATGCAGGAAGGCGTTGAGCTTGACCTGGATGCATTTAAAGCTGGTGTAGCCGACATGATGGCTGGTAAACAACCGCAGTTGGATCAAGCGACAGCTGAAAAAGTCATCTCTGAATTCCAAACTCAAAAAGCGCAGGAAATGGCTAAGGTCATGAATGAAAAGCAAGCTGAAGCAAAAGCTTACATGACTGAAAATGCGAAAAAAGACGGTGTCGTCACCACTGAAAGCGGTCTGCAATACGAAATTATCGAAGCAGGCGATGGTGCAACCCCTGGCCCTGAAGATAAAGTTATCGCGCACTACAAAGGCACACTGCTTGACGGTACCGTTTTCGATAGCTCATACGATCGTGGCGAACCAGCGACCTTCCCTGTTAATGGCGTCATTCAAGGTTGGCAAGAAACCCTGCAAATGATGAAAGAAGGTGCAAAATGGCGCATCGTCGTTCCAGCTAACCTGGCTTACGGTCCACGTGGTGCCGGTCAGTTGATTGGCCCGAACGAAACGTTAGTCTTCGACATTGAATTGATTGCCATCACCAAGTAATCAATCTATGGTCTACAAAAAAGCCGCTCGAAAGCGGCTTTTTTTATGGCTAACCATCCAGTAACTGACGCAGATAGTCCCAATCAAAAAATGGCCCTGGATCGGTCTTTCGCCCGGGTGCAATATGCTCATGGCCGGTGATCCGCTCATAATTTAATCGCGGATAGGCCTCGCACAGTCCATTGATAATTTTGGCGAGCTGGTGATACTGCTTGTCTTCAAAAGGCTTGTCATCACAGCCTTCGACTTCAATGCCGACGGTAAAGTCATTGCAGCGTTCCCTGCCCTGCCATGTCGATATGCCAGCATGCCAGGCCCGTTTATGAAAGGGGACAAACTGTACAACTTCACCGTTACGACGCACCAGCAAGTGCGAAGACACCTTGAGATCATGTAAGGCTTCAAAATACGGGTGCGCACTACAGTCCAGTTGATTCAGGAATAAATCATCGATAAACGTGCCGCCAAACTCACCAGGCGGAAGGCTGATGTTGTGAATCACAATACCTGAAATATCATTACTATCCGGCCGGTCGTCCTGATTGGGTGACAGACACACATTAACATCCCGGCACAGACCTTCACTCGTATCTATCTTCAAACTCTGTTTCCTGTAAATCAGCGTGGATAAATCATCGCCCGCGCGTTACCCTATGGGCTTTTACTGCGCTTCTGAACCTAATATGGCTATTGAAAACCCCTTGCCCGCTTCGTTTATCGATTCTCAGGTCAAGCTTGCCCTGCTGGAAGATATCGGTCAACAGGATCTGACCGCGGACCTGATACCTGCTGAAGCCATGGCAAATGCACGCTTAATTACCAGAGAGCCAGCCGTATTATGCGGCTGCCAATGGTTTGAGTCTGTGTTTTCTCAACTGGAACCTGCTATACAGATTGAATGGTTGGCTGAAGATGGTGACACGCTTCAGGCTAACGATGTTATTTGTAGACTTACAGGCCCTGCACGAGCCATTCTGACTGGTGAACGTACAGCCATGAACTTTCTGCAGACCTTGTCTGCTACCGCTACACGTGCCGGTATTTATGCCAGTGCTGTAGCGGGCCTACCGGTTAAGGTGTTGGATACTCGCAAAACCCTGCCTGGCTGGCGTATGGCGCAGAAATACGCTGTACGTTGTGGAGGCTGTTATAACCACCGTATCGGCCTGTATGACGGCATCCTTATCAAGGAAAACCACATCAATGCGGCAGGTTCCATTGCTGCGGCCGTTCAACAGGCTAAAACATTGCATCCGGGTATCCAAATTGAGGTGGAAGTTGAAAACCTGGATGAACTAAATCAGGCATTGGATGCAGGCACGGATATTATCCTGCTGGATAACTTCGATACCGAACTGCTAAGGCAGGCTGTAAAGATTAATAAAAACAGAGCTCAGCTTGAAGCATCTGGTGGTATCAGTCTGGAAACCATTCGTGAGATTGCTGAAACCGGTGTAGACCGAATCTCAGTTGGTGCTTTGACCAAAGATATTATCGCTGTCGATTTATCCCTGCGTTTTGAATAAAAAAAACCGCAGGCCAATCACGCGATCGACGCTGCGGTTGAGAGTAAAACGGTTTATTCCAAGCCGATCTGCCAGAGCTCCTCGTTGACTTCAACGATTTCACCGGTCGATGCATCGACTTCGAGTTTAATTTCAACACCATCCTCTGTGGCAATATCAAATTCATACGATGAGCGGCTATCCGCTTCTATCTCATACTCGACTTCAATAATCTCACCCTGAAAGCGGGCTAAGGCAATCTGGCGAGCTTCACGCTCATTCACTTTGACGTTGGCCTTGAACAAAGGATGATTGGGGTGATCCACTTCCTTTTCTATCTCAATGATTTCACCGGTGGCTTTGAGACACTCCAAATCCCAGTCAATCCCGTCCATGCCTCGAATATCAAACTCATACACCTCACGGTCCGCTTCAAGCTTGAGTTCGACTTTAATAACCTGGCCGAGTTGCTGCTGCATGGCCGCATCTAAACAACGCTCAAACGACTCGACCTGATGACTCAGTACAATGACAGGCCAGAAACCCAGTAAGGCTACAATACTTCTTTTCATATTCAACCCAGAAAAAAATTGGGCTGTCCGAAGACAGCCCAAATTCATTCAACAAAATCCATTTACAGGGTCAACTTAAAGCCAATCCAACCGGCCCTTGGCGAACTGGTTCCGACAAAACGTGGATCTTCAAAGTCGAATCCAGGCGCTTCATCCGGCTCACCATAAAGACCGAAAGTGTCGTATTCACTATCAAACAGGTTATCGACCTTGGCAAAGAACTGCAGATTGTCAGTGACTTTGTAACGACCATGCAGATTCACGACTTTGTAATGGCCGATTTTCTTGTCGACATTAGCTTCGTCACCACGGAAGTACTGGCTAGAGTGGTAGGACGCAGTAAAGCCTGCAGACAACTTCTGGGTGAAGGCGTAATCTGCACCAATCTTGATATTGTGCTCAGGAATACCCGGCAGACGGTCACCTTTATCCACGTTGAAGGTCACGACTTCATCGTCCACTTCACGTGCATAGGCAAAGTCATCTTCAAACGCAGCGCGGATATAGGCATAATTCGCAAACCAAGTCAGTTTGTCATAGGCACCATCAGCACCCAGTTCCAAGCCTGCACGAGAGGTTTTATCGATATTATCGAAGATACCTACATTAAGACGCGGATCGGCCGGATCTTCCTCAGTAGCCGGGAAGAAGAACAAGTCATCTTTCAGCTCGGTATAAAACACACCAGCATTCCAGTTAACGTTACCGTTGGTACCACGGAAACCTGTTTCAATGGTTCTGGCGACAATATCATCCAGCGGTGGATCAGCCAGGAACGAGTTAGGTAACGCGCAAGGATTATCCGGGTCGGCACAGGTCAGCTCTGATGGCGTCGGCGCACGGTTAGACTCACTGTAGTTTCCGTAAACAGTCAGGTTATCCTGAATCGCATAGGTCATACCCAGAGACGGGTTGAAACGGTTAAACACGTGTTTCTCACCAGTTTCATTCAGCTCCTGTTCACCGCCTTCACTGGTACCGGAAATATCGATTTCGATACGGTTCCAACGACCAGCTACGGTCAGAGCCAGACGGTCAGTCAGGGAATGTGTATTGGTAAAGAACAGGCTGTATGTTTCTGTATCGATTTCACCATCTACAACGCTTTCATCAATGATGAAGCCAGTCCCACTAGTGCCACGAGATGAGGTGAATTGTGCAATTTCAGACTGCGACGTGTGGTCAACTTTCGACTTGTCATAGCTGGCACCGACAATCAGTTGGTTTTCACGGCCAAACAGATCATCCAGGAAAGTCGTTTGCAGGCCAAAACCATAGCTATCCTGTTCGGTTTCACTGGTGTTGTTCAGTGCAACATCATCACCATTAGCAAAGCCCAGTCCGGCAGCACCGGTGATGACTTCATCCAGCACGTCATCATCATCTTCATCTTCACCGATTTGGCCACCAATAACGGACAATTCTGAACCATCACCATTAAAGGTAGTGCGGTCACTCTTGCGGAAATAGGTGTTGGCTGACAACATGGTCGTGTCATCCAGCCAATGTGAACCATTCAGCGTAAACATACGCAGTTCATTTTGCGTGTTATCCGGGTGGGTAAATACCGCTTCGCGATCCAGAGCAACCAGTTCTACTGGTGCAGCACCGTTACCATTCAGGTCACTGTCGACAGCAGTGATACCGAAATCCAGTGACGTGTCTTCATTGGCGTAGCTCAGCTTTGAGAAGAACTGCTCTACACGTGAAGGTGAAAAATCGCGCCAGCCATCTTCTTTCGTAATCGAACCCGTGACGTAGTAAGCGAAGTTACCGTCATTACCGCCACTTTCAACGGTACCTGAATCACGTCCAAACGAACCCGTGTAGGCTTCAAGGCTATGACCGGCGTGAGTGAAACCGTTCTTGGTCTGCATAGACAGAGCACCGCCAAGCGTATTCAAACCAAATACCGGATTAGAGCCAGGAATCAGGTTCATACTGGCAATAGCTGCCTCAGGAATCAGCTCAAAGTTAATCGCATCACCAAAAGGCTCATTGATACGAATACCATCCATGTAGACAGACAGGCCTTGTGAGTTACCTACCAGCGGTGAGGCAGTAAAGCCACGGAATCTCAGGTCTGGTTGGAACGGGTTATTCTGTGCTTGGTTAAGGCTGACACTACCTAGCGTCTTATTCATAAAGTCTGAAATATCCAGACCTTGAACACGCTCGATATCTTCATGATTGGCAGATTGAATATTCGCTGGAATTTCATCTTCCGGCAGACCAACACCATGCATTGGCGTTGTACCAAAGACTTCGATGTCTTGTAGTTCGACTGACTCATCAGCCAGAACCGGAACGGAAACCAGCGCTGATGCCAGCATCAGGCTCAGTGCTTTTTTCTTATGTGGAAACTGCATTACTTCTTACTCTCCCGAAATTATCGTTATTGTCGTTATAAAAAAACCGTATACCAGTCTCGCCAGGAGCGACGATGTTCTGGAATTTTTAAACTCGGTATTTTTAACACGCAGTTCACAAAAACCAATATAGGAATTTTTCCTATTCTTTAGTTCGGAACCAAGAGAGGGTCTTATGTAGTCGAGTGACTTCACCGATGATCACCAGTGTTGGCGCTACTGGCTGCTCTTTCTCTGCCAGCTCGGGAAGTTCAGCAATAGTACTGATCCAGACGCGTTGATTTTCTGTTGTTCCCTGCTGAACCAGTGCTGCGGGTTTATCTGCGGGCATGCCATGGGCCTGAAGCTGACGACTCAGCTCAGGCAAGCCAGCCAGCCCCATATAAACAACAACCGTCTGCCGAGGCTGTACCAACGCTTCCCAATTCAGATCCAGCTCGCCTTCTTTCAACTGACCAGTAACAAACACACAGCTTTGTGCGTAATCACGGTGCGTCAACGGAATACCAGCATAACTCGAGCAGCCTGAAGCGGCGGTGATGCCTGGCACAACCTGGAACGGGATTTGTTCATCCGCCAAGGTCTCGATTTCTTCACCACCACGCCCGAAAATAAATGGATCGCCGCCTTTTAAGCGCAACACCCGCTTGCCCTGCTTGGCGTGTTCTAACAGCAAAGTATTGATTTCTTCCTGACGCACGGCATGCCAGGCGCGTTGCTTACCGACATAGACCATTTCGGCTTCTTTACGCACTAACGCCAGTACTTCTTTACTGACCAGACGGTCATAAAACACTACATCGGCCTGCTGCATGAGGCGCAATGCTTTGAATGTGAGTAAATCCGGATCACCGGGACCTGCACCAACGAGATAGACTTCACCCTGACGAAAGTCATTCTTCTCGGGGTTCTGCAATTGCTGCTGTAAAGTCTGTTCTGCCAATTCTTCGCGGCCAGCCAACATATGGTCAGTGACAGGGCCTTCTAACACCGATTCCCAGAAACGTCGACGTTGTGACAGACGGCTGAACTGCTGTTTGACCGTTTCACGGTATTTCCCCATCAATTGGCCTAGTTTGCCGTAGTTCGGCGGAATCAGCGTTTCCAGACGTGCTCGCAGGTTTCTTGCCAATACCGGTGAGTCGCCGCCACTGGAGACAGCCACAACGATAGGTGAACGATCCAGAATCGAGGCAAGGATAAAGTCACATTGCTCAGGACTATCTGCGACATTAACCAGGATATTTCTGGCTTTCGCAGCCTCATGCACAGCAGCATTGACGTCTTCATCATCCGTTGCCGCAATCACCAAACGCTGTTGTTCAACCTGAGCAGGGTCAAAATACCCTTGCAGCCAACTCAGTTCACCCGCATCGACCATTGCTTTACTGGTTGCTGATAGTTCAGGGGCAACCAAAGTCACTTTGGCCTGCGCTTTAATCAGCAGACTGGCTTTCCTGGCAGCGATATCGCCACCACCAACAACCAGACAATCCTGCTGCTTTAAATCAATAAATATCGGTAAATATTCCATGGTCTTATTCTGCGAGTGGCATTGACAGTCCCTGCAGGACATAGCCGTCATAAAGGTTTTGTACAACTGCAACCAGCGTCAAATCACGCTGTTTCCAGTCGGTTTCAAGTTCTAGTTCGGTTTTAAGTTCTGTACTGCCCGAAGCATCCAGTTCAAACGGGCCGAGCCAGCGGCGTACCAAATCCTGATGGTTAAAAACGGCACCAATATTATCACCACCGCGGATTTCGCTGACGATGTCATCTTCGATCAGCGCCAGATAGAGCTTCGACTGCTGCCGGTTAGGCTCATCATGAACCTGCACCTGGGTTTGAATCATCAGTGTGTCAGCCTGTTGATTCACATCCAAAATAATGTCGGCTTCTGCATCATAGCCATTGATAAATTCAATCGCTTCTGTGCCGTGTTCCTCCCAGTTGTGCAGAATTTCACCACCGATAAAGACGCCCGGTGTGAACACGGTTTTGTATAGATTGATACGAGCCATCTGCTGCTGACGTTCAGTAAAGCGTCGTTTGGCAAAGCGATCTATCCAGCCTTTTTTATCGTTCAGGTAGTCCACATGGAAACCCAGCACGATGAGTTTGTCTTGATCCAGCCCCTGCTCCGGCAACTCTTTGGCCCAGCGCTCCGCTGCAGGGCACAAACCACAGCCTTCTGAGACAAAAAGCTCCATCACGGCGACCTGCTTTTCTCCACTTCGTGCCTGCCAGTTTTCAGCTAGCACCATGTCGGCCATCAGGCCACTCAATAGGAACAATCCAGTAAGTGTACGTTTGAGCATTCAGCGTACCTCTTTCATCGACCTATTAGTCAGAAACACCGCCTTCACCGGAGTTCCGCTCAGTTTGGCTAAGATCGGTCACTTCGGCCAGTTCCCGCATCACCGCCGTGGCATAACTTCCGGCGGGCAAGAAAAAGCGCAGACAAAGACTGTTTTCTTCAAACTCCCAACTCATGACTTCGGGTCTGACTCGTAATGCACGTCGTTCCTGCTTCAGCCCGGCCTGTTCCAGACCTTGCTGCCAGGATTGCCACTCAGCCAGCGCTGCCTGCTCTGTAGCCAGGCAGTCGGCCTGACACATAGGTCGGCCCCGCCCCCATAATGGCCCCGTCGGGTGAATATCAAAGCTGGCGAGTCTCGCGGCGATATCTGCTTCATCAGGCTCTGGAACAAACACACTGCCCGTACCGTTGAGCTGCATCACATCGCCTTGCAGCCAGTGTTGCCAGTTATTGTGCTCAATTCGGGCTGAGACACACTGATTAAACAGCCAGGAGCGGGCTGCCGACAGAATCATACTTTTTTGTTGGCGCTTTTTCGGCTTGCGACCAGTGCTGAACCAAGCCTCGGCTTTAGCGAGATTCGCCATCTGCCGTCCAAAACGTTGCTCGGCAAAATAATTCGGCACCCCTTCAGCGGCAATGCGTTCCAGGCTTTGTTCCCAAACGGCCTGTTCACCCTGTAAATTGGTTAAGACCAGTTGAAAATGATTGCCGGACAGCACGCCACGTTTAAGTTTCTTGTTATGGCGCGAGAGCGTTACTATCTCACAGCCATCGGCCTCAAACTGACTCCAGTCGGGCTCTTCGATGCCTTCAACCTTGACGGTAAACCATTGCGTCGTTACGGCATGTCGATCTTTTAAACCGGCATAACCAATCGCGACTTCATCAACACCGGCAAACTTCGCCAGTTGCTGGGCTATCCAGTCAGTATTGCTGCCAGTTTTACGGATCTGCAGCATTACATGTCCGCCTTCACCACTCGGTGAAAAAGGCAGTTGTTCATCTACCTGAAAATGTTCGGCTTGCTGACGAATAGTGGCAGCGCAGTTTGCTGCATCAGGATTGGCCCGAAGCAGCATGTTAAAATCAAAGTCTGTCACGTGTTCGCCTTTTTCAGCAGCACCACCGCATGTGCGGCAATGCCTTCTTTACGGCCGGTATAGCCGAGTTTTTCGGTGGTGGTCGCCTTGAGATTGACGACGTCTTCATCAGCATTCATATCGTCAGCCAATACTGTTTTCATCTGTGGAATAAAAGGCGCGAGTTTGGGCGCCTGAGCAACAACGGTCGCATCGATATTGTTGACAGCCCAGCCACGCTCGGCCAAATCCGCGATCACCTTGCGCAACAATATCCGACTGTCGATGTTTTTGAAGGCGTCATCGGTGTCGGGAAAATGATGCCCGATATCCCATAAGCCTGCGGCACCTAACAAGGCATCACAGATCGCATGAATTAAAACATCACCGTCGGAATGCGCTTCCAGACCATGCGTGTGGGGAATGGTCACACCACCGATGATCAGTGGACGGTTTTCAGCAAATCGGTGCACATCAAAACCATGCCCTATGCGCATGTTGCTTCTCCAGCCTGTTGTTGTAGATATAGCGCTGCCAGCACCAGATCCTGTGGCAAGGTAATCTTGATATTATCTGGATGGCCTTCCACCATCATCGGCTGCCAGCCGGCCAGTTCCAGCGCACTCGCTTCATCCGTTACCGACAAGCCTTGTTGAGCAGCCACACTTAGGGCTTTGTGTAACAGACCTAAACGGAACATCTGCGGCGTTGCCGCTCGCCAGAGACCCTGTCGATCCACGGTATCAATAATGCTGTTGTCACTCGCCACGCGCTTGACCGTGTCGGTTACCGGAACGCCAAGAATGCCACCGACCTGATGGGTCAGCAGTGTTGTCAGCATATGATCGATATCTTCGTGGCGTAAACACGGCCGTGCGGCATCATGCACCATGACCCAGATATCGTTTTCACTCTGCTGCTTGAGCAGAGTAAGTGCATTTAACACGGAGTCAGCGCGAGCCTCGCCACCCTCTGCAATCAAGAGTTCACAGTCAAGTTGTAAATCTAGTTCTGGCCACCAAGGATCATTCGGTGCAAGGGCAACCACAATGCCCTCAATGCGGGGATGTGATGCTAGACGTTGCAGCGTGTGCTGTAACACCGGCTTGTTATCCAGTAGCAGATACTGCTTGGGTTTATCGGCTTGCATCCGGCTACCGATTCCTGCTGCCGGAACCACAGCCCAGACATGCTCAACGTGAGCCATCGTGTTCTTCGATGATATGAAAGAAGGTCTCGCCCTCACGGATCATACCCAGCTCACTGCGGGCACGCTCTTCCAAGGCATCGAGACCACTTTTCAGATCCTGTACCTCTGCGGCCAGCACTTGATTACGTTCGCTCAGCTTGTCGTTATCAAGCCGCTGCTTTTCAACCTGATGATGTAAGCGCAGCAGAGACGGCAACCCATCATGACTGAGCCATAATCGGTATTGCAGCAATACCAGCATAATGGCCAGAACAATCATGATGGGTCTAGTCATCAGGCATTACTTGACGTTAAACGCCTTCATGCCCGGATAGCTGGCTTTATCACCCAGTTCTGCTTCAATACGCAGCAGTTGATTATATTTCGCAACACGGTCAGAACGTGACAGCGAACCGGTTTTGATTTGGCCTGCATTGGTAGCTACTGCCAGATCAGCGATGGTGGTGTCTTCAGTTTCACCACTGCGGTGTGAAACCACTGCGGTATAACCGTTTGCTTTAGCGAGGTTAATGGCATCTAGCGTTTCAGACAGCGTACCGATTTGATTCACTTTGATCAGAATCGAGTTACCAACGCCTTTATCAATGCCTTGCTGCAGGATCTTCGGATTAGTCACGAACAGATCGTCACCAACCAGTTGGACCTTGTCACCGATCTTGTCAGTCAACAGCTTCCAACCATCCCAGTCGTTTTCATCCATACCATCTTCGATGCTGATGATTGGGTATTTGCTGACCCAGTCAGCCAGCAGATCGGCAAACTCTTCAGAGCTCAAAGAGCGGCCTTCTGAAGCCAGAACATATTTACCGTCTTTGTAGAATTCAGAGCTCGCGGCATCCAGCGCCAGCATGATGTCTTTACCGGCTTCGTAGCCAGCATTTTTGATGGCTTCCAGAATGACTTCGATGGCCGCTTCGTTCGATGGCAGATCCGGAGCAAAGCCACCTTCATCACCGACTGCGGTATTCAGGCCACGGCTGTTCAGTACTTTTTTCAGCTCATGGAAGACTTCCGCACCATAGCGTACTGCTTCGCTGATGTTAGCCGCACCAACCGGCATGATCATGAATTCCTGCAGGTCAACGCTGTTATCAGCATGCGAACCACCATTGATGATGTTCATCATCGGAACCGGCATCACAGCGTCATCGCCTTCAGCGAAGTATCTGTACAGTGGTTTTTTCGCATCGGCTGCTGCAGCGCGGGCTGTTGCCATAGAAATAGCCAGCAAAGCATTAGCACCCAGACGGGCCTTGTTTTCAGTGCCGTCAGTGGCGATCAGTTTGTTATCAATCGCACGCTGATCACCAGCTTCCATACCCAGAACCGCTTCACGCAGCTCACCATTGACGGCAGCTACCGCATTAAGCACACCTTTACCCAGGTAACGTGCTTTATCACCATCACGCAACTCAACCGCTTCACGTTCACCGGTTGAAGCACCTGATGGTACGGCTGCACGGCCCATTACGCCGCTTTCCAAGTAGACGTCGGCTTCGACAGTCGGGTTACCACGTGAATCAAGGATTTCACGTGCTTGTACGTCAATGATTTTGCTCAATGCTCTGCTCCCGTAATCAAAAAATATCTATGAACGTTTATCGCTGTGCCAGCAAGGCATCTTCGATGTAGTCCTGTTGTTTAACTGTGCTATCAATGGCCTGCAGGATTTCCAGCAGAGCGGACAGCTTGGCCAGAGGCCATGAATTTGGCCCATCACTCAATGCTTTTTCAGGATCTGGATGGGTTTCCATAAACAGACCCGCGACACCGGTTGCCACAGCGGCACGCGCCAACACAGGCACAAACTCACGTTGACCGCCTGATGCACCACCCTGACCGCCTGGCTGCTGAACAGAATGAGTCGCATCGTAAACGACCGGACAATCCATTTCACGCATGATGGGCAAACCACGCATATCTGAAATCAAGGTGTTGTAGCCGAAAGACGTGCCTCGCTCACACAACATGATCTGTTCGTTACCGGTAGACTTGGCTTTGGCAGCGACATGTTCCATATCCCACGGTGCCAGGAACTGGCCTTTTTTGATGTTGACCGGTAAGCCCTGACTGGCAACATCAACAATGAAATTGGTCTGTCTGCACAAAAATGCAGGTGTCTGCAGAACATCAACCACACTGGCGACTTCGGCCAATGGTGTGTCTTCATGTACATCGGTCAGAACCGGCACATTGAATTCTTTTTTGACCTTTTCCAGAATCGCCAGCCCCGCTTCAAGACCCGGGCCACGATAACTTTTGGTCGATGTCCGGTTGGCCTTATCAAACGAGGATTTGTAGATAAACGAAATGCCCAATTTGTCGGTCATTTCTTTTAACTGACCGGCCACATCCATGGTCATCTGTTCGCTCTCGATGACACAGGTACCGGCAATCAGAAACAGCGGCTTGTTGTTACCGACCTCAAAACCACACAAATTCATAGCTATTAACCTCGCTGCTCTTTGTTCTTTTTAGCGGCGTTGATAAACCCTTCAAACAACGGATGACCATGACGCGGCGTAGAGGTGAATTCCGGATGGAACTGACAGGCCACAAACCAAGGATGGTCTGGAATCTCGATCATTTCCGCCAGACTCTGATCTTCGGACATACCGGAGAACACAAGGCCAGCCTGTTCCAGTTTTTCCATGTAGTTGTTGTTGAACTCGTAACGGTGACGGTGACGTTCGGTGATCTCATCGGCGCCGTAAATCTCACGAGCCAGACTGCCTGACTTGAGCTTACAAACATAACCGCCAAGGCGCATGGTGCCGCCCAAATCGGAGTCGTGGTCGCGTTGTTCAATACTACCGTCGGCTTTTTCCCACTCGGTAATCAGACCAATTACCGGATCCGGCGTGTCCAGATCAAATTCGGTACTGAAGGCTTTTTCCAGACCGGCTTGATGACGGGCGTACTCAATCACTGCGACTTGCATACCGAGACAAATACCCAGGTAAGGTACTTTGTTTTCACGGGCGAAACGGGCTGTTTCAATCATGCCTTCCACACCACGAATGCCAAAACCGCCAGGTACCAGAATCGCATCCATACCTTGGATACTAGCGGTGCCCTTCTGTTCGATTTCCTCAGAATCCACGTAATGCACATTCACCTTGGTGCGAGTGTGAATGCTGGCGTGAATCAAAGACTCTGACAGTGACTTATAAGCCTCGGTCAGATCCATGTACTTACCAACCATCGCGATATTAACTTCGCCTTCCGGATTGCTCAGGTTTTCGTAAACCTTTTCCCATTGGCTCAGATCCGCCGGTTTGGCATCAATACCCAGTTGCTTGACTACGATATCGTCCAAGCCCTGACGGTGCAGTTCCATCGGGATTTTGTAGATGCTGTCGACATCGATCGCCGAGATAACGGCTTTCTCAGGAACATTGGTAAACAGTGCAATTTTGCGACGCTCTGACTCTGGCAGCGGTCTGTCGATACGACACACCAGCACATCCGGCTGAATACCGATGGTCCGCAATTCTTTTACCGAATGCTGGGTAGGTTTGGTTTTGATTTCACCAGCTGAGGCGATATACGGCACCAAGGTCAAGTGCAGGAACAGTGCACGGTCACGGCCAAGCTCGGTAGCCATCTGACGGATGGTTTCAAGGAATGGCAAAGACTCAATATCACCGACCGTACCGCCGATTTCCACCAGCGCCACATCAACGTCATCAGCACCTTCGTAAATGCAGCGTTTGATTTCGTCGGTAATGTGCGGAATGACCTGTACGGTATTACCCAGATACTCACCGCGGCGCTCTTTACGAATGACATTTTCGTAAATTTGGCCGGTCGTGTAGTTATTACGACTGGTCATATCTGCATCAATGAAGCGTTCGTAGTGACCCAAATCCAGATCCGTTTCCGCACCATCTTCGGTGACGAACACCTCACCGTGTTGCAGCGGGCTCATCGTACCCGGGTCTACGTTGATGTAGGGATCCAGCTTGATTAGAGTGACTTTCAGGCCACGTGCTTCAAGAATAGCAGCCAGTGATGCCGCGGCGATCCCCTTCCCGAGAGACGACACAACACCACCAGTGACGAAAATAAATTTAGTCATATTTGGAGAGTTCAATAAAAAGCGACGCGGCCAGAATGGCTGCGCTCAAAATACCGTATAAATTATCAGAATTGCCCTATTCGCTCAATCAAAAACTGGTTGAATTGTGCTTAATAACTGCGGGCAAGCAGCCCTGTTCATCAGGATTCGCTGCATAGCCCTCAGCATAGCCGTAGCCGACCACGGCCACCAGTTCATTGCCTGTAAACAACAACGGTATCTGCTTGCGCTGCCACGGCGGCACGCCCCATTCCTGAAACAAGGTTTTTAAAGATTTATGGTGGGCCTGTCCCTGCAGGCAAATCTTCTCCCCACCCTGGCGGTAACGCAGGCTCAGCCCATCTTCGACGACAGAGGGTTTCAGCCCTTGCCCAAAAACATGCTGCCAAAGCAGTGTATGCCCCGAATCCAACTCTAGTTTTGCCATACCATGCAATGTTTGCTCCGTCAGTGCAGACTCGACTGCTTGCTCTGCATCGATATAAATCGTATCGCGGTAACGTCTGATCAGAGCACCGGGCCAGCTCACTTCAGGCAATTTATCGACTGCCGCGTGACACACTTCAGCAACAATACGCTGAAGAATCACAGTGGATGGCAGCGTCAGCCCCTGCTTTTCAATCATATAGCGCAGCAGGTTTCGCTGCCGTTCCGGTGTTAAGGCCAGCAAGGCTGACAGTGACAGTTGACCAGCTTCCTTAATGACCGTTCTGGCATCGATCTCGGCCAGTTCATGCATTAACACGACTGCCTCGCGACAGTGTTCCGCACTACGACTCAGCGTTTTATCCAGCGCAGGCCAATATTCTTGCAGTTGCGGCCAGATCTTTTGGCGCAAGTAGTTCCGTTTAATTTGGGTGTCGTGGTTACTGGGGTCATCCACCCACGTAAGCTGATGCAGTTTGGCGTAGTCGAGAATGGCCTGTTTACTGACCGATAGTAAAGGGCGAAAAATAGAAAGACCGTTGTGGGCGGTTTCAGGCCACATCGCGGACAGTCCCTTCGGACCTGCTCCGCGCAGTAATTGCAACATCAGGGTTTCAGCCTGATCCTGCTGGTGTTGTGCGGTCAGCAAGACTTCATCAGCCGCAAGTTCCTGGCTAAACGCCTGATAACGTACCTTGCGGGCAGCAGCCTCAAGGCCCAGACTATCGATATCAGCCACCGTAACGCTGATAGCTTTGAAGGCAATACCATGCTCATGACAGACCGCAGCGCAATGCTCAGCCCAACTGGCTGAAGCCGAGTTCAGACCGTGGTTGATATGAATCACGCGGAAGTTGGGCAGCGAAGGAGTAGCGTTAGCGAGAATATGCAGCAGCACATGCGAATCAATGCCACCGCTGTAGGCTAGACAGAACCGACGGCCTGTGGCCAGTCGGTTCAGTTCAACTAGAATTTGTTGGGGGTTAAGTGCCAACCCCGTTATCAGCCCTCAAACTCGCCGTAGCTAAGAATACGCTGCTGACGACGTTTGATAAGGTTTTCATGTGAAACCGATTCCAGCTCTTTGAGCTTGGCTTCAAGGGATTTTCTGACACGTGAAGCCATCTCTTCCACATCACGGTGTGCGCCGCCCAGCGGTTCTGGCACCACTTCATCAATCAGTTTCAGTTCTTTCAATCTGTCCGAAGTAACGCCCAAGGTCGCTGCAGCATCAGAGGCTTTTTCTGCGCTCTTCCACAGAATGGACGCACAACCTTCAGGAGAAATAACGGAATAAATGCTGTACTGCAGCATCATGAGATGATCGGCAACGCCAACAGCCAGTGCTCCACCGGAACCACCTTCACCGATAACGGTACTGATGATCGGCGTTTTCAGTTGCGCCATTTCAAACAGGTTGCGGGCGATGGCTTCACTTTGACCGCGCTCCTCGGCACCGATACCCGGATAGGCACCCGGCGTGTCGATAAAGGTAATGACCGGCATACCAAAACGTTCGGCCATTTTCATAATACGCAAGGCTTTGCGGTAGCCTTCCGGGCGTGGCATACCGAAGTTACGGGCGACTTTTTCTTTGGTATCACGGCCTTTCTGATGGCCAATCACCGCAACCGGACGACCGTTTAACCGACCAATGCCCGTCACCAGTGCCGCATCATCGGCATAAGTACGATCGCCGTGCAGCTCTTCAAAATCCGTGATGATGTGCTTGATATAGTCGAGCGTGTAAGGACGCTGAGGGTGACGCGCCATTTGTGTTACTTGCCAAGGTGTCAGCGACGCAAAGATAGATTTGGTCAGCGAAGCGCTTTTTTCCTTTAACTTCTGAATTTCTTCAGTGATGTTCAGATCACTGTCGTTACTCATATAGCGCAACTCATCGATCTTCGCTTCCAGCTCTGCGATGGGCTGTTCATAGTCAAGGAAGTTTAACTGCATCAGGTTACCTTTACTCTACATCCAAAATTGTCGAATTATACACAGAGGTGACAAACAAAACTCAGTTAAGGATCAACTCGTCCTCAACATCACTGTCCATTGAGCCTTCACCAAGGCGGATTGCCAGACTAAGGTCATTTCGCGAGTCCGCGTTATTCAGCGCTTCTTCCAGCGTGATCTTGCCATCTTTATAGAGTTTAATCAGCGCCTGATCGAAGGTGATGATGCCCGGTTCGGTAGACTCTTTCATTGCGTCCTTGATGCCGCCGATCTCACCTTTATTGATAAGTTCAGAAATGTAAGGTGTGTTGAGCATTATCTCAACTGCCGGAACGCGGGCAGTGCCATCCACTGTTGGTAGCAAACGTTGCGAGATAATGCCCCGCAGGTTTAGTGACATATCCATCAGTAACTGACGGTGAAGAGTTTCAGGGAAAAAGTTAACAATGCGGTCCAATGCCTGGTTAGCATTATTCGAGTGCAGCGTCGCCAAACATAAATGACCGGTCTCTGAGTAGTTGATCGCGTGCTTCATCGTATCCATATCACGAATCTCACCAATCAAAATCACATCGGGCGCTTCCCGCAGCGCGTTTTTCAACGCATTCGCGTAGGACAAGGTATCGATACCGACTTCACGCTGCTGCACAATGGAGCGTTCGTGGTGATGAACAAACTCCAGTGGATCTTCAATAGTAAGAATATGCGAGCTGGAATTACGGTTACGGTGGCCAATCATTGATGCTAGTGTAGTTGACTTACCTGAACCTGTTGCACCAACCACCAGAATCAAACCACGTTTCTCCATGATGATGTCACCGAGCACCGGCGGCAGATTCATTTCTTCAAAACGCGGGATTTTGGTCTGAATGTAACGAATCACTATCGAGCATTCACCACGTTGACGGAAAATATTGACCCGGAAGCGTCCCACCCCTTTTAGTGGCACGGCAAAGTTCATTTCCATCGTATCGTCAAACTCGGCCGCCTGCTCTTCTGACATCATCGAGTAGGCCATTTCGCGCACATCACCTGGTGCCAGCTTTTGCGTGCCTACTGGCCGAATAACCCCCTGAATTTTGATATGGGGCTCAGTACCGGTACAAAAAAACATGTCTGAGGCTTCCTTGTCCGCCATCAGCCTGAAGTAAGGTGTCATATCCACGCGCGAATCCTCTCACTACGTTAAATGTGGTAATCAATCAGTCTAATCGTACACGATAGACCTCAGCCAATGAAATCTCCTTGGCACGGGCCTTTGCTAGAGCATTGGCCGTTAGGGGCACCATGCCATCTTTGACTGCGTAATCGTGTATTTCATTGGCAGTGATATCAGCATGAATAAGTTTACGTAGACTGTCACTGACACCCAGCAGTTCATAGACTGCCATGCGCCCCGCTACGCCGGTGTGGTTGCAATGCTCACAGCCGGTGCTGGCATAGAACTGTTCCTTAAGATCCAGGTCCAGAGCATGGCGAATGAGTGGTTCAATAGGTTCGATTTCAAGGCAATGCTTACAATTACGCTTGACCAAACGCTGCGCCAAGACTCCAAGTAAACTCCCTGTGAGCAGATAGGGTTCAATCCCCATCTCTAGCAGACGTGTCACAGCTCCGGCTGCATTGTTAGTATGTAATGTGCTGAGCACAAGATGACCAGTTAACGCACTTTCAACCGCGATTTTGCCGGTCTCGTGGTCACGAATTTCACCGACCAGAATCACATCCGGGTCGTGACGGAGAATATTACGTAAAGCCCGGGCAAAGGTGTAACCAGTCGCATTATTAATCTGGATTTGTTGAATCCCATCCATGTGATATTCAACGGGGTCTTCTACCGTGAGAATATTCACATTCTGACGCTGCACCTCAGCCAGTGCCGCATACAAGGTCGTCGATTTACCGGACCCGGTAGGCCCGGTAACAAGAAAAATACCGTTACTTTTATGCAGCAAGTCGACAAACACTTCCTGATCATGCTCGGAAAAACCCAATTCTGATACTGACTTGAGACCAACTTGCGAGTTAAGCAAACGTATGACCACACTCTCGCCTTCTACAGTAGGCATAATGGAAATACGTAAATCCACAGTGTTATTTTTGTGTTTCACACAGCAGCGCCCATCCTGCGGAATACGGCGCTCAGCGATATTCATTCCACCCAGGATCTTGATCCGACTGACCACAGCTGGTAACAGGCTTTTGCTGAAAAACCGGATATTGCTCAGCACACCATCCAGCCGATAAATCAGTTCAATGTTTTTTTCACGAGGTTTGATATGGATATCGGACGCTCGACGCTCTATTGCATCGATAATCAGATTGGCTACCAGTCGAACAATCGGCTTTTCAGCGCTAAGGCGCATCAACTCCTCTTGCTGATCCGGTGTTGCTACAGCACCATTTCCGTTAAGTGACTCCAGCGCCAGCTCATCATCCTTTGCACCGTAATATTTTCTCACCGCCCACTGAATATCGCGTTTTGTTGCCACCACTATGTCGATATGAAAGCCGGTGACAAAATTCAGTGTCTGGAATAGCTCCATGTCCATTGGCGTGGCGACAGCGACCACCAAATGGGTCTTATTAATACTCAGGGGGATGACATCTTGCTTGCGTGCGTAATCAGCGGGAATAAGGTTGAGGACACTCTCGTCAAAGTTATGATGCTTTAGGCGAAGAAACGGCAGGCTCAGTCGCTCTGCCAGAGCTTGTTGTGACTGCTCCTCTGCCGTAAGCAGTTCTTCTTTTTGATGTTTGGTGGAAGGTGGCGCTAGTGTCGGCTGAGTAATGTCCACTGCCTTATGCAGCCTATCCGTCATCATGTCACCGTTAACAACAGCAAAGGCTTGTTTTTCATCGTTAGCAGACATACGGCCACCTTAGGGAGAGGGCTTGGTGTACCTCATTGTAACAGCAACCTGTCCCGGCAAGGAATTCAATTGGTGCAGTAAAGTATCGCTGGGCGTGACCTGCCAATCGTCACCGAGTCTGAACAAGGCACTGGCTTGTGTGTTCTGGTAAGTCAATTCCAGTCCAAGTCCGCCCCCTCTGAATGGCGACAACGTGGTTTTCAGGTGTTCCACCCATTGCCGAGCCTCATCTTGCTCACTGATGTTGATATGTAAGGATTGCCCAAACGCTTCACGGGCACCGGTCATATCAAACACTTTTTCGGCAGTAGCAGCCAAGCCACCGGTAAAGTTGTCCTGGCCAATTTTGCCTTGAATCACCACCAGCTTATCGGGCTGAATAAAGCTCTGATACTGCTCGTAGACATCGGCAAATACCCGTACTTCAAGACGAGCACTTTGATCATCCAAGGTGATAAAGGCCATGCGGCTGCCGTTTTTCGACTTCATCGTGCGAATCGCGACGATAAGGCCAGCGGTCAAAACCGGTTTCTCATTGCGCTGATAGCCCTTGGATTCGGGCGCATCCAGATCGGTGATTTTTTTCGGAATAAACTCGGCGAGTTCGGCTTCGTAGCGATCTATCGGGTGGCCGCTGAGGTAAAGCCCCAAGGTTTCCTTTTCCGCCTGCAGCACATGCTCTTCACTCCATTCGGCAGCAAACTCCAGTGGTTCGTCTTGATCGGCTTCAGCCGCAGGACTAAGGCCGAACAGGTCATTCTGACCGCTATCTATATCGCGGCGATGCTGTTCTGCAATCTGCATGGCTTTGCTCAGACTGGCATTCAGGCTGGCGCGATGACCGCCCAGTGAATCCAGAGCCCCGGCCTTGACCAGCGATTCCATGACTCGGCGATTGATCTTGCGCATATCCACCCGACGGCAGAAGTCGTAGAGCGTGCCAAAAGCCTCGCCCTGCTGACGTTCAGCCACAATACCGGCCAATGCCGATTCACCCACGCCCTTAATCGCACCCAAGCCATAGCGGATGGTACGTTCGCCTTCGACAGTGAATTTGATCTTGCTGTGATTCACATCAGGCGGCAGCACGGTGAGTTTCATATCACGGCATTCATCGATAAGGCCTACCACCTTGTCCGTGTTATCCATATCCGCCGACAGCACCGCAGCCATAAACGCGGCAGGATAATGTGCCTTGAGCCAGGCGGTCTGATAGGCCACCAGGGCATAGGCCGCCGAGTGCGATTTGTTAAAACCGTATTCCGCGAATTTTTCCATCAAGTCGAAGATCGGGCCAGCCTCAGACTCTTCGATCCCCCTGTTACCTGAGCCTTCGAGGAAGATCTGGCGCTGCTTGGCCATTTCTTCCGGCTTTTTCTTACCCATCGCCCGCCGCAGCATATCGGCACCACCAAGGCTGTAACCCGCCAGGATCTGCGCGATCTGCATAACCTGTTCCTGGTAGACGATTACTCCATAGGTGGGTTTAAGTACTGGCTCCAGATCCGGGTGCGGATAATCAACCTTGGCACGGCCATGCTTACGGTTCACGAAGTCATCGACCATGCCCGATTGCAGCGGTCCCGGACGGAACAGGGCCACCAAGGCGACAATGTCCTCAAAGGTATCTGGTTGCAGGCGTTTGACCAGCTCTTTCATACCGCGCGATTCAAGCTGGAATACCGCCGTTGTTTCACAGCGCTTAAGCAAATCGTAGGTAGGTTTGTCATCCAGCGGCAGGTTAGCGATATCGATATTATCGACTTTATCGCCAATCAAACTACGCACATTATTCATCGCCCAGTCGATGACCGTGAGCGTTTTCAAGCCCAAAAAGTCGAACTTCACCAGCCCGACACTTTCGACATCGTCCTTATCAAACTGCGAGACCAGACCTGCACCGTTATGTTCACAATACAGCGGGGTATACTCGGTCAGTACTTTCGGCGCGATAACGACACCACCGGCATGTTTACCGACGTTACGGGTCAGGCCCTCCAGCTTAAGCGCCAGATCAATCAGATCCTTAACTTCTTCCTCATTGTCGTAACGTTCTTGTAGCAGCGGCTCCTGTGCAAGCGCCTTTTTGAGCGTCATTTTCAGCTCAAACGGCACCAGCTTGGCTAGCTGATCGACAAAGCCATAAGGATGACCGAGCACACGACCGACATCACGTAATACCGCTTTGGCGGCCATCGTACCGTAGGTAATGATCTGCGAAACGTGGTCACGACCGTAGTGCTGAGAAACGTATTCAATGACGCGGTCACGGCCATCCATGCAGAAGTCGACGTCAAAGTCAGGCAGCGAAACCCGTTCCGGATTCAGAAAGCGTTCGAACAGCAGGTCATACTGCAACGGATCCAGATCGGTGATTTTCAGTGCATACGCCACTAATGAGCCAGCACCCGAACCCCGCCCCGGCCCCACCGGTACGCCATTATTTTTCGCCCATTGGATAAAGTCGGCAACGATGAGGAAGTAACCGGGAAAGCCCATGCTGTTAATAACATCAAGCTCAATTTGCAGACGTTCTTCGTATTCAGCCCGTTTAGCCTGACGCACAGATTCATCCGGAAACAGCACCTGCAGACGCAGCTCCAGACCTTTAAAGGACTCTTCCGCGAAGAATTCTTCAATGGTCATGCCTTCCGGCACGGGGAAGTCCGGCAGGTAATGTTCCCCCAAAGTCAGTTGCAGGTTGCAGCGTTTGGCAATTTCAACCGTATTTTCAATCGCTTCGGGAATGTCGGCAAACAGCTTTGCCATTTCTTCTGGGGTGCGCAGGTATTGATGCTCTGAATACAAACGCGGCCGCCGCGGATCATCAATCTGACGGCCATCATGAATGCAAACCTTGGCTTCATGCGCGTAGAACTCATCGGCTTTCAGAAAACGCACATCATTCGTGGCCACTACCGGCAGTTGCATTTCAGCGGCCAGATTGACTGCGGCGCGGATATAACGCTCTTCATCCTCACGGCCAGTACGAATCAGCTCCAGATAAAAACGATTAGGGAACAGGCGTTGCCACTCAGTCAGTTGGGCTTTGGCCTCATCCCGCTGATGATTCAACAGCGCTTTGGCGAGAATACCCTCACGGCCACCGGATAAGCAGATTAAACCATCGGTCTGCCCTTCCAGCCATTCCGGTTCCAACATTGGCACGCCTAAATGCTGACCTTCCATATAAGCACGGGAAAGCAATCGTGACAGATTATGAAAGCCGGCCATATCCATACACAGCACCACGAAGCGGGTACTTTGCTTGGCATCATTCGGATCACGCAGGCGCAGGTCGGCACCGAGGATTGGTTTCACCCCGGCCTGCATCGCTGCGTTAAACAGTTTTACAGCCGCAAATAAATTGTGCTGATCGGTAATCGCCACCGCCGGCATACCGGCTTCTGCCACCTGACTAACTAGTGGCTTAACCCTTACCAGACCATCAATCAATGAGTAGTCAGTATGGAGGTGTAAATGAACAAACTGCTCGGGCATGTATGTGTAGAACCTGTAATACGTTATCTAGCGTGGAAACTCGACCGGACCGGGGATTTCTTTCCCCAGGGTCTGACTGACAATGGCTTCGGCTTCCTGTCTGCCCCTCGCCAATGCGTCGTCATAAGACATGTTGGTTTTGAACGGGCCAGCGGCTGTGTGCTCGGTGTCACCCTGCTTCAAATAAAGCGTCTGCGTCGGGAAGGCAAACTCCACATCCAGTTGCTTGGCCAGACGCAAAATATCCAGCAGGAAGCGATGGCGTTCACGCAGCTCCATGCTCCAATCCGGCGTTGCCCAGAATACATACACCAGAATATTCAGCGAAGCCGCACCATATTCATTGAAGTAGACCTGATAAAAGTCTTTACGCATGTAAGGATGCAGTTGAATGATCTTGCGAATGCCTTCGCAGAACGCTTCAATTTTCTCAGGACTGGTGTCATAGGTTACTGACAAGACATGTTTCATTCGACGGTAACTACGCGCGCCCATATTGTCGATTTTGGTGGTCGTCAGAATCGAGTTCGGCATTGTCACCAGTGAGTTATAGAAGGTTCTTACACGGGTACTGCGAAAGCCCACCTGCTCTACCGTGCCTTCAATATCACCGATAACTACCCAGTCACCGATGCTGAATGGTCGATCCAGCAATACTGTGACTGAACCAAAGAAATTCCCCAACAAATCTTTTGCAGCCAAGGCAAAAGCCAGACCGCCCAGTCCCAGTCCAGCCAGCAGGCTTGTGACATCGATATTCAAATTATCAGCGGCAAACACAATCCCAATGACAACAACAAAGACTTTAAGACTTTTGCTGAGCATCGGCACCAGTAAATCATCAAATTTATTAGCCGTTTTCAGTGCCTTATTGGTCCAGAAGGCATCAAAAATATCGACAATACGGAAGGCGCTCCAGATGCCGGACAAAGACACCAGCAACTTCACGGCTACCAGCAAAATGACCAAGGCTGTATCGGGCAGGCCCAGCATATTGAGACCGGACCACCACATCAGCGCCATTGCCATCAAACCGAGTGGACGCAAAACAGTGCTATCCAGTCCTTCAAATGACGGATGTGTTTTTTGCCAACGGCTGACATTTACTTTCAGAATCCAGGCCAGCACCTTATCGGCAATCGAGCCGACAACAATAATCAGGAACAGAGCGATCCACTGCCAGTACTCCAGCAAAAAGCCTTGCTTCAATACCGAAGGCATATGCGCCCGTAACTGCACACTGGTCGGTAAGGCGACGACATTGCCGTTTTCCGGATCTAAAGCCTCATCCAGCGTCATCGCATCAAAAATAGCCGGGATATTTTCCACCGTACGGCTGCTGAACAGCCAGCTCTGTTGCTGACTTAGGCGCAATACGATACTGCCCTGCTCGGTTTTCAGCAGGGTGTACTGCTCTTTGCTGACGCTTTGGGGAATGTCCTCCAGTTTGGGGATATCGGCAAGCTGCAGGATAGTAAAAAGCAAACGTGCACTCTGCTGGCCGCGCTCTGTACGGATCAATGGGCTGACATTGGACAAGTCCAGTGTTTCCAGTGCCTGCTCCATCGCCTCATGATCACCCGCCGTGACACGGGTCATGGCAGCCAGAAACTGTTTTACCGTAGCCTGAGGACTACGTAATTTACTACTGGGTGCTGCTTGCTCAACTGAACTTTTCTCAGTTTGCTGCTGGTTGATAATCGCAGCTTCCGGATACAAGGCTCCTGCCTGAATAGGCAAGCTCAGCATAAAAAGAATCAGAATTAATGCCTGCCTCATACCAGATTAAGCTCCATTTCCTGATCCGGCGCATACCCCGAAATCGTTTCCACCGCCATTTTCCATTCGGCGCTGGCCAGCAGTTCATCCCGGTGTACGGCATGGCGGCCATGCAGTCTGACCAAACGCGCATGACGTAAGGGATCGGGTTTAATTCTGAGGCCATCAATCACCTCAATCACGCTGCCCGGATTATTGCAGACCAGCACCATATCGCAGCCAGCTTCCAGTGCCGCTTCAGCACGTTCCAACGGACCACCGACAATGGCCGCGCCTTCCATACTTAAATCATCACTGATGATGGCGCCCTGAAATCCGAAGCGCTTACGCAGCACTTCCTGCAGCCAAAAGCCAGAGAAACCGGCCGGCAAGTCATCACTTTGTTCAAACACGATATGCGCCGGCATAATGCCAGCCAGCTCTTTCTGACAAAGTTGTGAGAATGGCAGCATATCAGCCTGCAACATATCTTCGAAGTAGCGTTTATCTACCGGCAGCCCAAGATGTGAATCAACCTCTACTGCACCATGACCGGGGAAATGCTTGCCCACTGCAGACATCCTGGCTTTCTTCATTCCATGAATATAAGAACGGGCAATGTCTATCACCACTTTTGGATCACGATGGAATGATCGGTCACCAATCACTTCGCTGACGCCATAATCCAGATCCAACACCGGGGCAAAACTGAAATCGACGCCAACGGCGCGTAACTCTGCCGCCATCAGCCAGCCAGTCTGCTCAGCGCGCTCACGGGCTAGCTGAGGGTGCTGATGATACTGTTTACCAATCGCTGCCACTGGCGGAAGGCGGGTAAAGTCCTGTCTGAATCGCTGTACCCGCCCCCCCTCATGATCGACCGAGATCAGCAAATGTGGAGAGCGCAGGGCATGGATTTCCTGACACAAAGCCTGAACCTGCGCGGCACTTTCAAAGTTACGGCTGAACAAAATAACCCCGCCAACCAGCGGATGTTGCAGAATTTCTCTCTCTTCCTGACTCAGCGAAGTGCCAAGCAGATCGACCATTAATGGCCCTAGTGTCATAGCATTAAACCTTATTCATGAATCCAGACTTTCAGACCGGGGTTAACCTGATCGAATAATGCCAGCAGCTCCGGATTATGCATTCGAATACAGCCATGGGAACGCGGCTCACCCATCGGCTCGCTGTCAGGACAGCCGTGGATGTATATGTAGCGACGCATTGTATCAACATTTCCTAGTCGGTTCGTGCCGACTTCGAGTCCGCTCAGCCAGAGAATACGGCTTAAAATCCAGTCACGTTGGGGATAGCGTTCAGCGAGCGATGGCTCAAAGATTTCACCGGTAGCACGGCGGCCAACAAAGACGGCATTAACAGGCTGACCATCACCGATTTTTGCCCGGATGCTATGCCAGCCACGAGGAGTGCAGCCACTGCCTTCCAGTTCCCCCACCCCGTTGAGGGCAGTCGATACCGGCGCAGAAAACACACACGTATCCTGCTGCCATAAACGGCATTGCTGTTCAGCAATGGAAATTTCCAGCCAGTTATCCGGCCTTTCTTGGCTCATAATCCGCTACGTTGCATCAGTTCGGAACATTCACTCACGATAACAAAGCCCGCGCCTGATTGCGACACTACAACACTGCCGTCCCACCCTTGTTCAGTAGGTAATTATAAAGACTGAGCCATCAATTCAGACGTGATTAGTCGTCAGTTCTGATAAGCAGACCATAGGGCAAATACACCAGCAGGATCAGCGTCAGCGCGATGGCCGCCAGCCAGCTGTATAAATCGTAGTCGATAGTCTGCGGCCGGGTTTCCGACTGCGCGCGAATGGCATCGACCAGTTTGCCGGGCTTGGTTGGCGACGACACGAAGTCGAAGCCAACCCGGTCAGCCAGTGTCTGCAAGTGAGCCCGTTTCTGTGAAGACATATGTTCGGTCCGCGTTTTGGGTACGTTCACCGTTGTATCTGCCTGCAGCGAGGCATACACATCCTGATGCATCACATCGTTGACACCCCAGACCCCCTCAATCTCACCCGATTCATTCGTTTTTGGAATAGGCAGCAAGTCATCGCCACCGATACCGACCATCACGCCCCGGATTTCCCCTGGTTTACCGTCAAACTTGGGAAACAGTGATTCATGCAAAGGCGGAGACTCATGGCCATCGGTCACAAATACAATAGTCGGTTTCGGAGCGATATCTTTAGCCTGACGAATCGCGGTATACACTGCTTTCGATACTTCACTGGAACGTGCCCAGGCCATATGTGGCTCAAAGGCATTCAACATGCGTGTCAGATCATGATAACTGGCGCAGACTTCCACCGGATTCATCAGGATCAGCGTACGCGCTTCACTAAAAATGGCGAGGCCCGCATGTGCGCCGCAAGGCATATCAAGGAAAGCCCGGCGGGTAAACTCCTTAGCCCAGGTAAGACGACTGACATTTTCACCATTCACCTGCGCATCCTCGACATTCATACTGTCAGTGATATCGAGTACAAACAGGGCATCCATTATTTTCACATCACGCTTGATTGCAGGCAGCCATAAGGCCGCCATCACCAGCAGCAAGGCAAGCACCATAATGATCGCGGTCAATGAAATCCGCTTCTGGTAGCTCAGCATCATGGCAGATCGACCTTAAATGCCTTACTTTCGATAGAGCGCTGGCTGCTGATCACATTTTTCTCAAATTCGTCGTTGTTATCTGGATCTTCGGGTACAACGCGCAATGCCACTTCCAGGTTATAACGGGCATTCCACATCGTGGAGTCCAGTGCCAAGGCACTTCGATAATCCTGCTTTGCCAGCTCCACCAGCGGGATCTGGCGACCATCAGAGCTGGACAGTTTCAGCGCTTCACGCAAATTGATATTGCCACGGTTGAAATAAGCCAGAGACTGCAAACTCAGGTCTGCCTCACCCAGCACCCCGGTCAATGCCTCCAGCGCTGCATCACCCTCTTCCTGCCGACTCAATACACCGGCGTGGGCAAAACGTGCTCGAGGGTCGTCCGGCACGATTTCTACCTTTCCTGGCTCCAGCAAATAGGCATTCACCTGTTTCTCGTTCCATAAGCGATAGGATGAATTCAACAGCACTAGGGCACTGACAACAATCACCGCCAGCAACAACCAACGGGCAATGAGTAATAGATTATTCATGGGCTTTTTTCACTCCCCAGAAAGTATAGACATGAGATGCCGCCAACAGCAGCAGGGCCAGCAGGGCCAGCCATAACAAGGCATCAGCTTTTGGTTCATGAGGCAGCGTTTCTTCAACAATCAGAGTCTGATATTGCTGACGATCGATCTCAGCCAATGCCTCAGCAAAGGCTTCCAGAGAGCCGGCTTCAAACGCACGGTAAGGTACACCTATCGAAGTAAAGAATTTATGTAACTTGCGCTCAGGAATATCTACCCACAAGAGATTGTCATCATCTGACTCTTCCAGCGTCATCTCACGGTTCGATTTCAGGTAAATCCAGTAAATACCCAAATTCATTTCACGGTAGAGCCGTGTGATGGTTTCCTTATCCTCATGACTCAATAACTGACCGCCATCAGAGACTAGCAATACAATGCGTGAACCTCGGTAGGCCTGTCCTTCGAACATAGCGGCACTACTGAGCAGTGCTTCCGCCATATTGGTATCAGACAAGCCTTTACCCAGTGCATTGGCATCAATCGTCGCCAGAATGGCTTCCTTGTCATAAGTCAGCGGCAACAAGTTGACCGACTTGGTACTGAAAAAGACAAAGCCGAAACGATCATCTGGACGATTCTTAATGAACTCGCTCAGATAGTCACGCGCCACACTCCGCTTGGAATTATCACCACCGACACTCACCGCCGCCGCCTGATGTTTGACAGCAAACGGCGAATCCATACTGCGGCTGCGATCCAGCAGCAGGACAATTTCCGCGCCCTCACCAATGCGTTCCACTTTTTGCTCAGGCAGGCTCGGTCCGGCCAAGGCCAGCACCAAAGCAGCAATCACCAGTGTTGCCAATAACTTGAGACCGATATTGAAAAAGCGTGATAAGGGATCCACCGGCACCAGTTCCACCCAGGCAACGGTTTTATCAAGGTTATGGTTAAACCAGGGCAGCAGCGCCAATGGCAGCAGTACTAACACCCAGGCATTGAACCATTCCAGGCCCGAGAAGTTCATGCCAGTCGCTCCTTTTCTCGACAGGCTCGAGCCAGTTTCAACATGACATCAAAACCTTGCGGCTCAGCTTGGGTGCGGCTGAAATAGTGGGCGGCAGAACTTTGGTAGAAACTATTGATTTCGGTCTGGAGTGGCGTCAACCAGGGACATTGCTGCCACAAACCGGAAAGTTCGCTATTAATCACTACCCTGCCGGCACTGCGGTTAAACGCCTGATGCAAACAACGGCTGGCCGCATCAACATCTTTACGGCCCAATATACGCATTTTGTTCAGCTCAAACATCGCCATGGCAAACGGCAGACGATGACGTGGACGCAAGCCGAAATGCCAGGCCAGCCAGATAAGGCTGCTCAGAATCAGCACGGCTAGTGCCAGATTACGTTGCCAGCGAAGCTCATGCGGTGTGGTCGGCAGTAAACGCATATCTCCACGTGGTGCAGGCACTGATGCTGTTTCTGCATCACTGGCCTGTTCTAAAAACGAACCAATTTGCATCATTGTCGCCGGAACGTTAATAAAATCACCTGCCTGTGTACGCAACTCAAGTTCCGGCGTTGCAACCTCACGGTTTTCAGCTGGCACATTAATCAGCTGAAAAAACAAGGTCAGTTGGTCACCTGAAAGCACACTGTCGTTCAGATATAACCAAGGGCCATAACGTTTATCATGTTGGGGTAAGGAGTGAGAGTCCAACTCCATGGCAGCAACCGGTAAAGTCACTGTTGCCGTAATATGATCGCCCAACAGCAGCCCCCAGCTGCGGTCAAGCGTGATGCTGGCATCATCAGCCTGCAAGTGCAGCGATACCAATAATAAACTCATCAGGGTGAATACACGCATTGTCTGCTTCCCTATGCTTTTTTCATGCCGTGAAAATACTCAGTCAACTGCTGTGGTGTGATATCGCCGTCCACGTAAAGCGGCCTTATCCGGTAACGCATAAAGTAGGCACTGAGTCGGTTAAAGTGATCGTCCATCTGCTGCTGCCAGCGTTTTTTAATAGCGGGACGCATCCATACACTATGGCGCTGTCCGGTCTCGGCGTCGCGAGTTTCGGCCCAGCCTGCATGGGATGGAAAATGGTCGACATCATCATGTCGCCACACAATCGGTATGACTGTGTAATGTGACAATTTACGCAGGCTGCGTTCCACCAGCTCCAGGTCGTAACAGAAGTCGGATGCGAGGAAGACCATCGCTCGTTTACTGTTGATGAGATCAGCAGCATGAAACAGGCCGTCAGCGCCAGGTGCATCAGGTGTGTTCGCTGCCAGCAGCTTTTCCGCCGCCAGCGCTGGCATACTGCGCTGCGTGGTCGGCATGATGGTCAGATCTTGACGCCACTGTGAGTCAAACGCCGCCATTGCAAAGCGATCACCCAGGCCAATCGCACTGTGAGCAATCATATGAGCCAGCTTTGCCAGACGCTCATGATTCACACTAGCAACTGACATCGACTTACTGACATCGGCTAACAGCCACAAGGTAATCGACGCTCGCTGCTGATAACGTTTTACCAGCCAGCGTTGCTGTTGCTGGTTAATTTCGGCAGCCTGACTACGGATACTGGCGCGGATATCCAGCCTGCGCGGATCCGGATAATCAAACAAATCGGCAAAGCCAGCAAAACGGTCGCCACTGCCTAAAGCCGTGCCGCTATGTGCGCCCGGCACATGCCCGAAGACCTTATCCGGGAAACGATAACTGAACTCCTGCGGCTGCAGGTCTCGCAAAGCCATAACTACGGAGTCGCGATGTGATCACGCAGTGCACGTACAAACTGCGGCATGATCTGTTCACGTCGACCTTCATACACCGGTGACAGGAATACGCGATGGGTCATGGATGGCAACAATACCGTGTGAATATCGTCCGGCAGCACATGATCACGTCCTTCAAGCCAGGCACACACTTTGGCGGCACGTACCATAGCGGACATACCACGGACACTGGCACCAGCAATGACCAGATCTTCCACATAGATATCATCCAGTTCGATGCCCATTTCCGCTGGCTTCCAGCTGGCATCCCACAGACGTACGACGTAGTTTTCAATTTCCGGTGAAACAAAAATCGCTTGCTGAATTTCACGATCCAGTTGGTTCAGATCCTGATAGTTCAGCAGAGGCTCACTGATACCAGCCAGCAGGTGATCCACATCATGGAAGACAGGATCAAAAATCAGCTTCCGGCGAATCGCGTCATCTTGTGGACGACTGATATTGATCTCGAACAAGAAGCGGTCACGGGCCGCGGCACTGAGTTCGAAGGTTTCTTCTTTTTCTACTGCGTTACGGTCAGCGAATACGACCATGTGTGGGAAGCGGTATTCCTTACCGAAGGCTTCAACACTGCGTTCCGCCATAGCACGCAACAATAGCGACTGAACTTGTGGGCGGGCACGGTTGATTTCATTAAAGAAAAAGACCGCTGTTTCTTCGCCATGACTGATCAGCGGACCGGGGTCAATGACCGGTTTACCTTCAGCATTGACCCAGGCGCTGTATAGCAGGTCGTTCGGCATTAAATCGACACTACCTTCGATACGACCAAAAGCACCACCCAATGCCTTGGAAAAGGCGCGCAGCAAGGTGGTTTTACCGACACCGACCCCGCCTTCCAGCAAGACATGGCCACGCGCATGCAGCGCGATCAGGATCAATCTGACGGCCTGCTGCTGACCAACCACCACCTCGTTGACAACATGTTCCAATTGCAACGCGTGCTCACGCGCTGTCTGTAATAGCTGAGAATCAGCCATGGTCTCTCCCCTCACTTTATTTTTAATGATTGTTGTGCCGCACTACTTTACCAAGCAAATTGCAGAAAAGTGAATCCAATCCCAACAAAGCCCACTGTGGTGAAGGCAAAGCTTATCGCTGAGAAAATCTTCCAGATGATTTTGTCCCAGAATTCCGTATCAAACGCAGCGATAATAAAAATCGTTGGATTGGTAAAGCCACCAATGGCCACAGCCCAACATGCCACTATCGGCAGCTCAAGTCCCGCACTCTTCGCCGCTGCGTAAAAGCCCAAGCTAAACAGCGCCATCAGCGCGTAGTCCACATGAGCACGAATCATGGTCTTATAATCAACGACAAAATCGTCAACGCCAGGCAATGGGAACCATTTGGCAAAGGTCATCAGCCAGGCTGTCGAAATCAGCATCGTAATCATCGCGACTGCGCCAAGTAATAAAACTTCCATCCTCGTCTACCTCTCAGTGTATTAGTTGTTATGCAATACTGGAGTGGCTATTAAAGACTGGCAGCAAAAACACTTCATCAGATATCTGCCCAGAAAGCTCGGGCAAATTTCCCGATACCTCAAATCACGCTTTAAAGCGTCACCTGAAGCGCCTAGACTTGCCATAAACCGATTTGCAAGCCATTGCTATGAATCTACAAGCCCAATTATTTGCCCGCATACTGTTGATTGCCTTTATCTGCCTCAGTGCCAGTGCCTGGTATGTGCTTTACCAGACAGATAAACAAGCGATTATGGAGGCCGAACACACCGCCAAACGCATCGAACGGCAAACCCGTCAGCAGCTGCTGGATATGTTTCAGCGCTATGATTTTTCACGTGCATTTCCTGATGAGAATCAGTGGCGTGGCATTGGTGGTGTGCCTGGTTCCTGCACCCAGTTTCTGTCACGTACGCAAAGCCGCCAACGCAACCTCTGTAATGAGTTGGATGACCAAGAGCCCCGATACCCCAACTGGTTTGGCCGTTTATATCTGCAATTTTTCAGCCCTGATTTTGAAGTCAGAGAATCGGTCAATTTCAATGCGATTAAATACGGCACGGTGCTAGTGACTCTGAATGTGCAGATAGAAACCAACCGTGCGTGGAATAATCTGCGAGCGGTCATTGGTGTACTTACGGTCACCGTCATCGCCCTGAGTTTACTGTTATTTGTCACCATCAACCGGATGTTGCGTCCAGCCAAGTACATAGTCAGAGGGCTGGAAACCATGCGTGAAGGTGACCTTGATTACCGCCTGCCCGGCTTTGATATTGCAGAGTGGCGGAGAACCAGCGAAGCGATCAACGCTCTGGCCGCCAGTCAGCAAGTCATTCTTCATGAAAACAAACAGTTAGCATTGAAACTAATGAATGCACAGGAAGAAGAGCACCGCTATATTTCACGTGAACTGCATGATGAATTCGGTCAGTGTCTGGCCGGCATTAATGCCGTCACCGCCTCTGTCAGTCAAACTGCGCGAAAAGACTGCCCTGCGCTGCTCGATGAAATCCAATCCATCAGCCATATCACCGGTCATATGATGACCGCCTTGCGTAATCTTCTGACGCGTTTAAGGCCGGCTGAGGTCGATGACCTGGGCTTGAGTACAAGCCTGAAGCAACTGGTAAAAAGTTGGAATCAACGTGGTGGCAACCAGACGCACTATCAGCTCACGCTGGATCCGGGATTGGATGCACTGCCGGAACCGTTACCAGTGAATATATATCGTATCGTGCAGGAATGCCTGACCAATATCGCCAAACATGCTCAGGCCGGTGAGGCAGACATTGTCCTGCAGCGTGACCGTAACGGCCCCATTCGTCTCCAGATCAGTGATAACGGTATTGCTGAAGCTGATGACTTTGAGCATACCCTGGGTATTGGCCTGCTCGGTATTCATGAACGCGTCACGGCATTAGGCGGCGAGCTACAGTTGCGTGCTCAGGCTGAAGGCGGCCTAATGGTCGATATTTGCCTGCCAGAACCCGATATCAATAAAGAGTCCTGACATGTCACACCTCGTTAAAATTATGCTGGTCGATGACCACGCCATTGTCCGCGAAGGCTACCGTTCCCTACTGCAGAAACAGCCGAATTTTGAAGTCGTCTGTGAAGCCAGTGATGGCAATGAAGCCTATAGCCAATACAAACTTCATCAGATAGACGTTGTGGTGATGGATATCTCGATGCCGGGACAAAGTGGCCTGAAAGTGATTGAGCGCATCCGTCAATATGACCCCAAAGCCCGCATTCTGGTCTTCAGCATGCATCAAAACCCGAGCTTTGCCTTGCAGGCAACGCGTGCAGGTGCACTCGGCTACATCACCAAAAGTAGTGAACCGGAAGCGTTGATTCGAGCCATCGGCCAGGTCGCCAGTTACAAACACACGCTGAGTGCGGATATCGCCCAGGCGTTGGCAATGGAAAAACTCGGGCAGGAACAGTCCGCGCTGGATGAACTGACTGTGAGAGAGTTTGAAATTCTGCGTTTGCTGGTTGATGCCAAGTCCAACCAAGACATTGCTGAACTGCTTAATATCAGTCCGAAAACTGTGTCCAACTCGCATTACATCATCAAGAAAAAACTCGGCGTCAGCAGCGATATTGAACTGACTCGCCTCGCCATAAAAATGAACCTCGTCAACCTGTTAGAACTGGTTGACGAAGCTCCGGATGAAGACTGACAGCGGAACTAATTAACGCGCTGGTACTGATAGACGAACGGCTCATCGCCTGAGCCGTGGTACAGGCATTGAAAGCTGTTCTCGGTGATATTCATCATTTCACAATAGTAAGTGGCCTTGTTGTCTTCGGTCTGCCAGTTATCGGCACAGCTATCACGGAATTGCGTGGGCTTGGTATCGGTCATCGCAATCTGTTTGCTGTTCTTCTGCCAAATGTATTCATAGTGATACAGCTCACACTGCTTGGCAGTGTCCTGCTCAACATAGCGCCCCGTGCCTTCCTTTGTGATGTTTTCGATACCAGCCGGTAACCACTGACAGGTTTCATCCAGATAAGCGGTTTGCCATTGGCCGACCACATCGATGTTTTGACTCTGCATTTCGGGCTTCGCCATCAATAAGTCCATATTGAAGGCCAAACCCTGATCAGAAACATAGTTGCGATAACTCAATTCCATATCGACGCTACGCATCTGATCGATAAAGGCATAGGCCTCAATACAGTTGCCCGTATCTTCATTACTGGCGCCCAACAAGGCCAAGGCATTTGAATCTTCAATGATGTTGGCGGCTTTACGGTAATTAAACGCCGAGGCAATGCCAAGACTGTTCGCAGACAGTTTTTCTGTCGCTAAAGCTGCCATAGTGGCGTGTCCCTGTTCACCGGCATAAACCACTACATGCTCGCCCTTAACCGCGGCTTTAAGACCAAGATCAAACGGCAACGGTAAGGCTAATGGCACTTCAGTTCCATCCACCGGTATTTTCAGTCCGGCCAGTTCCGGTACCATTTGCATCAATGACAGCAGCCCTGCAGGATTAGTGGTTTCTACCGACAGCGCCGCATCCAGTTCAACAGGCTGGACTGCTTCCGACGATACTTTCACATCAAACACCGATAAGCCCAACCCTTTCAGCCCCTGCGCCATGCCGGTGAACATACCCAACATCATTGGGCTGAACTGCCCCGCTTCTTTTTGAGCCTGAATCAACTCATTGCAACTGAACTGTGCCGTCGTGAAAGTTTCCCACAGACTGGTTGCCGCAGGTACCAGACCAGCCATATCCAAGGCAACACCAAGGCTCGCCAACTTATCAGTGGAAGTTAAAACATGCTGTGGAATCGTGCCCTGCAATTGTTTTAAGGCTTCCATGACCTGTGCATTATTGATTTCCCAGATACCGTGTGCCTTTGCATGCAGTTTGTCGGCACCGACGTGCATCTCGCGATAGCCCATCACCATCTGCGGTGCATTGGCCACCAGACTGAGGATGTCTGTTTTACAACTTTGCAGTTGCTCCTTGCCGCCAATCGCATCATTGAAAACCTGCTCAGGAATATAGCGCTCAATATCGGCCGCCAGCGTCGAGCCTTCCGCTTTGAACAGGCCTTTCGCCAATTCATTCAGGCTAAATAACGCCACCATATCTTTGGTGTAACCATACTGCTGACGTAATTGCTGCTCTTTATCGGTAAACGGTTCAGCCACCGGAGTCAGCCCCAAGCGCTCACGAATCAGCTGTTCCTGATCCTCCGGCATGGCAAAGCTCAAAATTGCAGAGGTTTCTGTGGTGGCCACCATCAGCTGAGGTTGCAATTCGCCCAGTTCCCAGGTCAGCACTGTGGCTGAATCCATCGCTTGCTCCTGGAAAGTGAGACCTGACTCGGCAGAGGCTGTTTTCAGAAGCTTAATCAGCTTGGTTCTGTCTTTCACTTCGGTATTGAGTACCGGCACTAAACCATGCAGGTAAAAGGCATATTCCCCTTCGCCAGCCAGGCCGAAGTAATCGACAAACTGCTGATAACTTCCATCATTATGTTTCGAAAAATCATCAACAAGGTATTGAATAAAGCGCGCTTGTGGACTGTCATCCTTCACAATCTCGGCTTTGAGTTCGTACAAAGTGGCACGTTCGGAGGCTGACAATGCCATGACCGGATATTCGGCCATAAACTCGTACATGGCTTTATCAACGCGGCCGCCCAGATAGAGCACCGTATCTGCTGGCACATATTGGGTGAGTTGGATTGACGTCTCTTCGTGACCAAGTGTGGGCAGTTGGTCAATCAGATCAGAAGTTAAATCTTTATCCAACAATTCGCCTGTGGGGTATTTCCATATCACCACCGCAGCAATGCCGATAAGCAAGAGGACTAAGAGCGCTTTTTTCATACATATCCCTATAGATTAAGTGTCCGCAAAAAAGTCTACAGCCTCCTACCCAAAGGTCAAAAAAAAGCCCGTCGAATTTCTTCGACGGGCTACGTTTGTGTTGCAGTGAAGCGGTTTAGGCGGCTTCGCTTTCCTTATCTTCATCAAAGTCGTTGCGGATAAGGTAGTCAAATGCGCCCAATGCGGCACGGGCACCATCCCCCATCGCCATGATGATTTGCTTGTACGGGATCGTTGTCACGTCACCCGCCGCAAAGACACCCGGCATTGATGTTTGACCATGGTTGTCGATTTCAATCTCACCAAACTTGCTCAGTTCAATTGTGCCTTTCAACCAGTCGGTGTTCGGAATCAGACCTATCTGGATAAATACCGCATTTAGCGCCAATGTGTGTTTCTGTTCGGTTGCACGGTCAATGTAAGTCAGACCTTTCACCTTGCCATCAGCGCCATTGATTTCTGTCGTTGCAGCACCAGTAATCACGTCCACATTGCTGAGTGAGAACAGTTTCTTCTGCAATACCGCATCAGCGCGCAGTTCACCGTTGTACTCAATCAAGGTGACATGACCCACAATACCGGCCAGATCAATCGCCGCTTCCACACCGGAGTTACCACCACCGATAACAGCGACAGGCTGGCCTTTGAATAACGGGCCATCACAGTGCGGGCAATACGCCACGCCATGACCACGGTATTCCTGCTCACCAGGTACGCCCAGTTCACGCCAGCGGGCACCGGTCGCCAAAATGACTGTTTTACTGGTCATCACCGCGCCATTATCCAGCTCAACCTCAACCAGTTTGCCGTTCTTTTTCAACGCTTTGGCACGCTGAAGATTCATGACATCAACGTCATATTCCTTCACATGCTCTTCCAGTGCAGCAACGAGTTTAGGCCCTTCTGTGGCTTTCACCGAGATGAAGTTCTCAATAGCCAAGGTATCCATCACCTGACCACCGAAACGTTCGGCCACGATACCGGTATTAATGCCTTTACGTGCGGCATAAATGGCTGCTGAGCCACCAGCTGGACCACCACCGACGATTAATACATCGAAGTTGTCTTTTTCATTCAACTTCGCAGCTTCACGCGCGGCAGCGCCTTTGTCGATTTTGGCCAGAATTTCGCCCAGGGTCATACGACCGGCACCAAAGTTTTTCCCATTGAGGTAAACCGTCGGTACCGCCATGATTTTGCGTTCATCGACTTCCTCTTGGAACATCGAACCATCAATCATGGTGCTGCTAATATTCGGGTTGAATACCGCCATCAAATTGAGTGCCTGTACTACCTCTGGGCAGTTATGGCAAGACAATGAGATATAGGCTTCAAAAATAAACTCGCCTTGCAGTGACTTGATTTGTTCAATCACCTCAGCCTCGAGTTTGGTTGGATGCCCGCCGACATGCAGCAGCGCCAGTACCAGCGAAGTGAACTCGTGGCCCATCGGAATACCAGCAAAGCGGATTTTTTCTTCACCACTTGGCTGTTTAACCTGAAATGACGGTTTGCGAGTGTCACTGTCCGCGTCTTCGATCAACGCAATCTGATCGGACATGGCAGCGATTTCCTGCAGCAAATCGCGCATTTCGTTTGCTTTGCTACTGTCGTCCAGCGCCGCAATCAGTTCGATTGGACGTTTGACGTTTTGCAGATAGCTTTTTAATTGTGCAGCGATATTTGCATCCAACATGATATTTACCTGTAATCAGTGAACAATAGAGAACCATGTCCGGGCACAAGGCCCGGACCGGTCTTTAAATCAGGCGGCGATTAGATTTTGCCGACCAGATCCAATGATGGAGACAGAGTCGCTTCACCTGGCTGCCAAGAAGCTGGGCAAACTTCACCATCGTGAGTTGCTACGTATTGAGCAGCTTGTACTTTACGAACTAAGTCTTTCGCGCTACGGCCAATACCCAGGTCGTTAATTTCAGCGGCTTTAATAACGCCTTCTGGGTTAACGATGAAAGTACCACGCAGAGCCAGACCTTCTTCTTCGATCATCACGTCGAAGTTGCGGCTCAGAGTACCAGTCGCATCACCCAGCATTGGGAATTTGATTTTCTTAATGGTGTCTGACGCATCGTGCCAAGCTTTGTGAGTGAAGTGAGTATCAGTAGATACTGAGTAAACTTCTACACCCATACCTTGCAGTTGTTCGTAGTGGTCAGCAACATCACCCAGTTCAGTTGGGCAAACGAAAGTGAAGTCTGCTGGGTAGAAAACAAATACAGCCCATTTACCTTTCACATCTTCGCTAGTGACTTCAACGAATTCACCGTTGTGGAAAGCAGTAGTTTTAAATGGTTTGATCTCTGTATTGATCAGGGATGACATGTTTAGCTCCTTTAAATTGAGTGGATGTCGTAAGTGACAGGAAGCATTGTAGTCGAGCGATATACATTGGTACAACAACTTAATCCAATCAGTATGATTGGTAAAAGCGATTATGCTCAGCTACAAACAAAAAAAGCCCTTGAAGGAGCTCCAAGGGCTTTTTTCTGAAGTCATGAATATCTTAGCGGTTGCAGATATACATGGTGACTTCAAAACCGAAACGCATATCTGAGTATTCTGGTTTAGTCCACATGATGTCGTCCTCTTTATCTGATGGCGTTATCACCATTTGCGATAACGTGCTGACAGTGTATGAAAGGCAAGCATTCGTTACCATCAGCGTATTGCGCGACAATCGTCAGGATTTTCCTTAATACTCAGTGACTTGCTGCGTATGAATAGCTTCCAGTATACGCCCAATTGCAGTCGTCAAGGTCGTTAAGTCATCGCTGCTAATAATGTAGGGAGGCATGATGTAAATCATGGTTCGGAATGGCCGGATCCAGACGCCTTGATCGACAATAAAACCGGGCAACCAGTCCATGCAGTCATCCAAAGGCTGATTCAAATCGACGACACCGATTGCCCCTTTGACTCTGACCTCTTTGACCAGCGGGTGTGAATCATAGGCAGACAAGTCTTGCTGTAACTGCCGCTCAATCGTTTTCACCTGATTTTGCCAGTCGGATTCCAGCAAGAGATTGATACTTTCCACAGCTACGCTGCAGGCCAAAGGATTACCCATAAAGGTCGGCCCATGCATCAGTACTCCACTACCATCGGCGGCAATGCCGTCGGCAACCTTCTGGCTGCAAAGCGTCGCCGCCAAGCTCATATAGCCACCGGTCAAGGCTTTACCCAGACATAGAATGTCCGGGACAATGCCCGTCTGCTCATAAGCGAACAAAGTGCCGGTACGACCAAAACCGGTAGCGATTTCATCGAAGATCAACAGCACATTGAATTCATCACACAAGGCACGAACCTGACGCAGGTATTCCGGGCAATACAAACGCATGCCCCCTGCGCCCTGAACCAACGGCTCAAGGATTACAGCTGCGAGTTCGTGATGATGTGCTGAGATCAGTGCGCGAAACTCGGCAATGTACTCATCTTGCCAATCTTCATCTCGCTCACACTGCGGCGCAGGAGCAAATAGATGTTTCGGCAGAACCTGTTCGAACATCGAGTGCATGCCATTCACTGGATCACACACCGACATAGCACCAAAGGTATCGCCGTGATAGCCATTACGAAGGGTCAATAAACGTTGTTTCTTTGTTTCGCCCTGTGCAAACCAATGCTGTATCGCCATCTTAATGGCGACTTCTACTGACACCGATCCCGAATCCGCGAGAAACACGTATTGCAGACTGTCATCGGTAATGTCGATAAGTTTTCTGGCCAAACTCACTGCTGGCTCATGAGTGAGCCCGCCGAACATGACGTGAGACATTTTATCCAGCTGATTTTTGGCTGCCTGATTCAACCGTGGATGATTGTAGCCATGAATGGTGGACCACCACGAAGACATTCCATCAATAATTTCTCGACCATCATTTAAGGTCAGACGCACCCCACTAGCCGACACAACTTCGTGTAACAAGGGAGGATGAGCCACGCTGGTATAGGGGTGCCAGATATGGGCAGCATCAAATTCAAGGTTTGCAGATTTTTTCATGCGCCGATCATAGCAGTAGTGAGACATCCGCCCAAAACCTTGTGCTATTGGCGAAACAGTGCGGCTGCTATAAGCTAAGGACAGGACTGCAATGTAAGGCATCATCGATGGGCCAAGAAATTGCCGGAGCACACTTTGTAGACAAGGACTTTCAACGTTTTCGTCAGCATCTAGCCGATGAAACGTCCCGTTTACAGCTGTTGCTCAGTAGCACGGATAACGAAGAATCGCGCCATGCTGGTTTAGAGCTAGAGGCTTGGCTGGTCGATAAAACCATGCATCCGGCGCCCATCAACGATACGTTTCTTAAACGTCTGAATGATCCCCTCGCCAATCCCGAACTGGCCAAGTTCAATGTCGAGTTCAACACCGAGCCGCTTCCATTAACCGGTAAATCCCTCAGTCAGCTCCACTGGCAGTTACAAAACGCCTGGTCGAATGCCAGTCAGCAGGCGCAGCAACTGGGCAGTGAATTGCTGATGACCGGAATCTTACCGACACTGGAACAAGACGATCTCAATGTCTTCAATATGTCGAATATGAACCGCTATCGGGCGTTGAATGAACAAATTTTGGCCTCCCGCGGTCAGCCGGTCAGGCTGGATATCAGCGGTGAAGATCACCTTAAACTCAATCATTACGATGTGATGCTGGAATCAGCGGCCACGTCATTGCAACTGCATACTCAGATCCCTGTCACCATTGCCCATCATTTTTACAATGCGTCGATGCTAGCCTCTGCTGCCGTCGTCGCTGTTAGTGCCAATTCGCCATACTTATTTGGACACAGTTTATGGCAGGAGACCCGCATTCCCCTGTTTGAACAGGCAATCGAGTCCGGAGGCTTTGCCGGTGCCGCCCATGGTCCTATTAAACGCGTCGGCTTTGGCAGCGATTATGCCCGTCATTCGATATTTGAGTGCTTTGAAGAGAATCTGCAACATTACCCCGTACTTCTACCGGTGGATTTAGGCAATGCCAGTGACCAATTGGAACATCTGCGTCTGCATAATGGCACCATCTGGCGCTGGAACCGGCCGTTGATTGGTTTTAATAATGATGGGCGACCACATATCCGCATAGAACACCGTACACCAGCTGCCGGTCCCACTATTACCGATATGTTAGCGACGGCCGCCTTCTATTTCGGCCTGAGTCATGCCTTATGTGATCGCCTGATCACACACGGCATTGAAATCGCTTTCAGCGATGCCAAGGATAATTTCTACAAGGCCGCACGCTATGGCCTCGACACCCATATCGTTGACTTTCACGGTGAGCATCAACGCATGCAACGATTTATCCTGGATCAGTGTTTGCCTCTGGCATCCCAAGGACTTGATAAACTGAATATCGATGCCGCAGACCGTGATCATTACCTCGCGATCATCGCGGAACGAGTCGAAGCCCATCAAACCGGTAGTGACTGGCAACGCGCTTTTATTGCTAAACACGGCAGGGATTTCCAGAAGCTGACCCAGCACTACCTGTATTTTCAGCAGCAAGGCAAGGTGGTAAGCCAATGGCCGATCTGAGCTTCGTCTGCTTACAACAACTCGACGCCATTCCCGATGGCCTGCTCGACTGTGCGCCTACAGACTTACTTCAGGTGTTAGGCAAACCAACGCTTTTACATCTCAAGGGTAAACAAAACAACACACTGTTTATTTCGGTGATGCTGCATGGCAATGAAACCACTGGCCTGTTCGCCGTGCAGAGCCTGCTGCAGAAATATCAGTCACGGATGTTGCCGCGAAATGTGTCTATCTTCTTCGGCAATGTACAGGCGGCTGCCCAAGGGGCCAGAAGGCTCGATCATCAGGCTGATTTCAATCGCATCTGGCCCGGTTCGGAATATGACGCCTGCCCGGAAACCCAAATGGCTCAGCAGATCGTTGACATCATGGCAGACCGCAACCTGTTTGCCAGTGTCGATATCCATAACAATACAGGTCTCAACCCGCACTACGCCTGTATCAACCGCTTAGATCCGGCGTATCAGCAACTGGCGACCTTATTTGCCCGCTTTGTGGTGTATTTCACTCGCCCTAAGGGTGTGCAGTCCGCCGCTTTTGCAGAGCTGTGTCCTGCCGTGACCTTGGAGTGTGGCCGTCCCGATCAGACCTATGGGGTCAAACATGCTGCCGACTTTATCGACAGCTGTCTCAACCTGAGCGAACTGGCCTCACATCCCGTGCACCCACAGGATATCGATCTATTCCATACCGTGGCTCAGGTCAAAATCAGGCCAGAAATCAACTTCAGCTTTACTACGCCGGATGTGCCCTTGCAGCTGGATCCTGATCTGGAAAAAATGAACTTTTTTGAAGTGCCCGCAGGCACGGCCATAGGTAAAGTAAACGGTGAGAATGAAATGCCTGTTGAGGCCAAGGGCGAAAATGGTGAGGATGTCAGCGAGCGCTTTTTTGAGCTGAAAGGCAATGAGTTGATGTTTAAACGGCCGACCATGCCGTCAATGATGACCCTGAATGAACGGGTCATTAAGCAGGACTGTTTGTGTTATCTAATGGAACGCCTGCAGGGCTGAGCTTAGCCCTGCAGACATAAAATTCTATTTTGTGGTGCTAAAGCTCTCGCCACAGCCGCATTCAGACGTCACATTTGGATTTCTGAATTTGAAGCTCTGGTTCAGCCCTTCTTTGACAAAATCCAGTTCCATACCATCCAGAATCGGCATCGCTTCTTCGTTAACCACAACTTTCACGTCGCCCTGTTCGATAACAATATCGTTTTCCGCCACTTCATCCGCGTAATCCAGCGCGTAGCTGTAGCCAGAGCAGCCGCTTTTCACGACGCCTATACGCAGGCCGACGCCTGACTGGCGTTTGTTCATCATGTCGCGGACACGACCAATTGCAGATTCCGTTAACGTAATCATGGTTCACCTGTTCAATAAATGGGTAAAGCGGTTGGCTTCTTTTTCCAACACCTTACCAAGTTGTTCTATCTCTTCGACCGTATTTTGCTGAGAAACACTCACGCGAACCGCGCCGAGTGCAATAGGGTCAGGAATGCCCATCGCTGTCAGCACATGGCTTGGCGTTTGTCGACCGGTACCGCAGGCAGAGCCACTGGACACCGCAAAGCCCTGCTTATCCAGCGACATCAGCATGGTGTCAGAATCAAAGCCCTGCAGAGCAAAAAACGTTGTATTTGGCAGACGCTCGACCTGCTCAGCAAAAATGGTGATGCCCGGCAGTTGTTTCAAGTGCTGTTCAAACTGGTCACGTAACCGGCGGCAATGAGCCTGATATTCAGGCAAATGCGTGAGGACATGTTCTGCAGCGTGACCAAAACCAACAATCGACGCCACGTTCTCGGTGCCGCTGCGTTTATCGTCCTCCTGACCACCGCCTAATACGAAGGCTGGCCAGTCCAGTTGTTTGGAAACAATCAAGGCGCCAATCCCTTTTGGGCCGCCAAATTTATGTGCTGACAAGGTCAGCATATCGACGCCAGTGGCTTTCATATCAATCGGCAACTTACCGGCAGCCTGTACTGCATCGGTCACCAAGGGCACGCCCTTGTCATGGCAGACAGCGGCTAACGCAGCTATATCCTGAATCACGCCGGTTTCGTTATTGGCCCACATCACCGATACCAGCCGGGTATCGGCATCAATCAGTTCGGCTAACGTTGCTGGCTCGACCAGTCCCTGCTCGTTGACAGGAATCATCTCCAGCTCAAAGCCCTGCTTTTGCAGACGACGGGCAGGTTCCAACATCGCCGGATGTTCAATGGCACTGACCAGGACCTTGCCACTGTCATAACGCTCCGCGACACCGGCAATCACCTGGTTATTGGCTTCAGTACCGCCACTGGTGAAAATTACCTGTGATGGCTCAGCATTAACCAGTTTGGCTACTTGTTGCCGCGCCTTATCCAAAGCAGCACGGGCATAACGACCAAAGCGGTGCCCACTGGAAGGATTGCCTTGCTGTTGCTGCAGGTATGGCAGCATGACATCAAGTACGCCGTCAGCCAGACCAGCCCCGGCATTATTGTCGAGATAGCTAAATGACATCGTAAAGACCTACTTAGACGACGTCGAAATGAATGACTTTTTCGCCGTTACGGTGTTTTTCGTAATTGCTGACGACTTCAGCCAGAGTAATACCCTTCAGGTACATCCGGATCTGATCACTCAGGCTCTGCCATAGCTCATGACTCAGGCACTGCTCGTCACCATGACAGTTCTGACGTCCTTCACACTGGGTACTATCAACCTTCTCATCTACCGCTGAGATGACATCTAGAACAGTAATGCTCTCAGCAGTACGACTCAAACGGTAACCGCCACCAGGACCACGTGAACTGCTCACCAAACCCTGCTTTCGCAAACGGGCAAACAATTGCTCGAGATAAGATAGCGAAATGCCCTGACGCTCAGAGATATCCGCCAGCGTGATCGCACCCACCCCATAATTCAGGCTAAGGTCGAGCATTGCTGTGACTGCGTAGCGTCCTTTGGTGGTCAAACGCATGTTTTAATCCAGAGAAAAATCAATCCGCTAAGTGTACATGCCTGACTATTTTAGTCAACTTTTGACTCGTCACTGTCTTTGGCAATATCGCAGTTATCCAGCTCTGGCATAAGCTCACTGTCCGGTACCTCGCCACCGAGGCGTTTGATGGTCTCGCACATACCGTCGACACGTTTATCCATCGCCTGAATATGCTCGATCAAACCGTGAATCGCTGTCGCTACAGGGTCATTATTTTTGCTGGATGTACCATAAGCATCAAAACCAACAGACTGAGCCAGTTTGTGCTGCTGTTTTTCATCTTCGGTCATCTGCGTTTTGACCACGCGGCCAGGCACACCGACGACAGTGTCACCCGATGCGACATCTTTCACCACCACGGCGTTTGAGCCTACACGGGCACCATCATGTAACTTGATTGGGCCAAGCACTTTGGCACCGGCGCCAACTACAATATTGTTGCCCAGCGTCGGGTGACGTTTACCTTCTTTCCATGACGTACCGCCCAGCGTTACACCATGGTAGAGCGTGCAGTCATCACCAATCTCTGCCGTTTCACCAATCACCACGCCCATACCGTGGTCAATAAAAAAGCGACGGCCGATTTTGGCTCCCGGATGAATTTCAATACCAGTTATCCAACGGCCCAGTGTTGAAATAAACTTGGCTAGCCACTTCCAGTTTTTTTGCCACAGCCAGTGATTGAGCCGATGCAGTTGCACGGCATGGACACCGGGATAAGTGGTGACAATCTCGAACACATTCCGTGCTGCCGGATCACGCTCAAAGACGCAGTTAATATCTTCCTTAATTCGGGCCCAACGGCTGATTTGTTCAGTCATTTGTGTTCCTCGCTTTGGTCTCGGCGGCACGTAAAATGCCGTGCAAAATCTGTAACTCGTTGCGATCCAGATCCGCACGGTTGAATAAACGGCGTAGTCGACGCATCAAATACTTCGGGTTTTCCGGATCGAGAAAACCAATTGCCATCAAAGACCGTTCAAAATGCTCATACAAATGGGACAGATCATCGGCGGTAATTGCTTCTCGCTCTTCCCCTATTCTGCCGAACTCAATGGTCGGTTTAAAACTCATCCGCAGTTCATAGGCAACCACTTGTACTGCTGCCGCCAGATTCAATGAACTGTAATCCGGGTTTGCCGGAATGTTCACTAGATACTGACAACGGTCCAACTCCTCATTCGACAGACCGGAGTGTTCGCGTCCGAATACAATAGCTATTTGGGTGTTGTCATCGAATTTTTCAAGCTCTTCGACAGCCTGACGTGGATTCATCACCGGCACATGTAAGTGACGCAGGCGCGCACTCAAGGCAAATGCATAATGACAGCCGGACAAAGCCGACTCGAGAGTCTCATGCACGACGGCCTTGTGCAAAATATCATCGGCACCGGAGGCACGTGCCGTCGCTTCTGCACTGGGATAGATTTTCGGTGCGACCAAATGCAGGTTCGTCAACCCCATGGTTTTCATCGCCCGCGCTGCAGCACCAATATTGCCGGGGTGAGTTGTCCCCACCAGCACGAAGCGGATGTTATCCAATGAGGTCATTCGTATTCCTTGTAATGAACATGGCGTCGCCATAGCTGAAAAAACGGTAGTGCTGCTCAATAGCATGCAGGTAGGCATTCATGATGTGTTCCTTGCCAGCAAATGCTGAAACCAGCATCAGCAAGGTTGACTCTGATAAATGGAAATTGGTGACCATCGCATCAACGCTTTTGAACTGGTAACCGGGATAGATAAAGATATCCGTCTCCCCTTCAAACGGCTGAATCTCACCAGACTGGGAAGCACTTTCCAAAGCCCTAACGCTGGTCGTACCCACCGCAATTACTCGACCGCCTCTGGCTCTGGCGGCTTTTACCTGCTCACACACCTTGGCTGGTACATCGATGACTTCACTGTGCATCTGATGAGTAGTCACATCATCAACACGTACTGGCTGGAATGTGCCTGCACCAACATGCAAGGTCAACTGCGCGGTTTCAATACCGGCTTCTTCCAATCGCTTCAGCATAACATCATCAAAATGCAGGCCCGCTGTCGGCGCCGCTACTGCACCAATGTGCTGCGCATAAACGGTTTGATAACGCTCCAGATCGGCGCGATCCACTTCGCGTTCAATATAAGGGGGTAGTGGCAGACGACCAAACTGTTCTAGGGTGTCGACTACCGAGGTAGTGTCAGTAAAGCGGAGCTCAAATAACCCGCCCTGTCTGCCTAAGACCTCAACTTCAACCTGATTTTCGAGTAGTAACTTACGACCTTCTCCAGGTGATTTACTGCTGCGAACATGAGCCAAAACACGTTCATGGTCCAGCACGCGCTCCACCAGCACCTCGACCTTACCGCCACTGTCTTTTTGTCCCAACAGGCGGGCTGGCATCACTTTGGTATTGTTGAATACCAGCAGATCTTCTGGCTTAAGCAAGTCCAGCAAATCAGTAAACTGTAAATCCTGCAGTGCACCGCTGTTACCATTCAAAGCCAGTAATCGACTGGCAGAACGTTGTTCAGACGGGTATTGAGCTATCAGCTCTTCAGGCAGGTCAAATCGGAAGTCACTCGTTTTCATGGCGCGATCATAGCAGAATGCGCACCCAAAAATTCCGCCGATAAGCCTTAATCAGGAATAAGTGAAACTAACAAACTGACTTTATTAGCGACACCCGCACACACTTCGGAGACAGCAACAGCAAAGACATCAGGACTATGAGCGTGATAACTGATCAACACGAAGTTGCACACTATCCTGCAAGGCCAACAATTGCTCTATCTGTTCTTCATTCAAATCAAGCGCATCCAGAGCGTCCAGTTCCATCAGAGTCTCTTCATCATCTTCAGCCCCGATATCCAGCATATAGGTTGCAAACCGTGCTGCAGAATGCACTGCGGCAGCGACGCCAAAAGCCGAATCATTCTTATCTAAATCCTGATACGGTTTGATGGCGTTGATAATCGCCGCTGGCATTTTCCAGCGTATAACAACCAACTCACTGACAGACTGGCTATATTTTTTCTCCAGGCGATGGACCAGTTCAGGTGTCACGTTAATCCCTTTTTGGCTGGCCAACTCCATCAGCGTCTGCAATACCGCCGGTCTTCCTATCGAATGTAACAGACCCGCCAGAAAGGCAGTCTCTTGCTCCAGATGAGCCTGACGCGCAATTTCTTTGGACCACAAGGAGGTTGCCAGAGCATGTTGCCAATTAAACTCAACATAATCCTCATAGCCCGGCGTATTGAACAGCTTCGCGCCAAGCACGGCAGCAAGGGCAATTTCACAAATGACATTCATGCCCAGCCGGGCAACGGCCTGTTGTAGCGAAGTGAGATTTGCCATAGGAGTGTAGGCCACGGAGTTGGCAATCCGCATCACATGACCGGCCAACGACTGATCGCCTTGAATAAGCTCTGCCATTTGGGCTGCACTGGCTTCGGGGTCCTGCGTTAAGGACAGCGCCCGATTTGCCACTTCCGGCAGCATGGGAACCTCAACAAAGCCCTCCAAAATGGCTTCTCTCAACCCTTCCTCAAGACTCTTTAAGGCGAATAGTTCAGGACTAGAACTGACATGCATGGCTCAACGATATCCCCGGTTTTTCTGACAACAGTATGAGTCTGTCCTGTCAAGGGCTGTAGGGTCAAGCGCTGAATCACGCAAAAAGTGAATAACATCACAAGCCTTAAAATAAGACTTCACTTAGCCTGCCATAGTCGTTATAATCTCGCGTCTTGGTTGCCGGGGTGGCGGAACTGGTAGACGCGCCGGATTCAAAATCCGGTTGGGGAAACTCAGTGTGGGTTCGATTCCCACCCTCGGTACCAACTTTCTCTTCTTGAACAAATTCTCCAGATCTACTGATATCAACAGTTTCCGAGCATATTGAAACGTCAGCATGGTGCTAACGTGTGCAGGAAAAGTAGCCATTTTGGTACAGAAACTGTACCAATAACTGGTACATGGCTTATTGGTGACTCACAAAAAAGGAGTCAACAGTGCCGGTTAAACGTAATGGTATTTTCTACTACAGAAGAGCCATCCCCTCAGATCTCGTTCAACAACTTCACTGTCACGAAGTTAAAGTTTCATTGAAGACTCGCGAGCGTATTACTGCTTTGCAACGCGAGGTACTCTGTGATATTAAATTCATGCTCTTAATCAAGGAAGCGAGACAAGGCATGAAATTCCCGAACGGATTCTCCTCTCAATTTGAGACTATTACCAAAACAAAAACCCATAAAAACGGCACCCAGGTTACACAAACAACCAAAACCGTCGATCCCAGAGTCATCAAAGCTTTTCAAGACGCTGGACTCACCCCTGATGAGATAGCAGGCTTAACCAAAATATTCCTTGAATCGACCAGTGAAGAAGCTTCTGCTGTCGTTTCATCTAACTCATCAGATAAACCGCTCTATTCCACAACGTTGGGTGATTTCGTCCAGAGGTACCAGAAAGATTACGAAATAATCAACAAAGTACCTCTAGACCCTCGTGTCGTGACTCGTTTGCGGAGACTAATTGAAATCATTGATCCAGGTCAGCCACTTGCTAGCTTTACTCTAGAACAAGCAGGTCGTGTAAGAGACATGATTTCAGACTTACCAAATAAAAACCGTAAATACGAGAAGCTAACAGTTAGCCAAGCCATCGCAGCAGCTAACAAAGATGACCCTGCTTATAACAGATTAACCGCGAAAACCATTAACGATTATATGGAAACTTATCGCGCGCTCTTCAAAAAAGCGATTGCTGACAAAGTCTACCCAGATCACACCAATCCGTTTCAACACATTCGTGTTGCAGCTAGAGGGAGCCAGGCAAGAGCAGAGGCTAAACGACGAGCTGAAGCGAGACATCAGCCATTCTCAGCGGATGATCTGCAAAACATGTACACCACTGATCTGCATTTACACTTTGGTTCAAGCAACCTTCATGAGAATTTTAAGTATTGGCTCCCCCTGCTTGGGCTGCTCACAGGAAGTCGTATGTCTCAACTTGCATCCCTTTACTGCGTCGACATTCGATCTGAAGATGGCATCAACGTCATCGACTTTAATGAGGCTACTTCTGACAAAGTTGTTAAAACCGGAGCGTCAATCCGCCTCGTTCCCATGCATCCTCTGCTAGAGAGATTGGGGCTGATCGAGTTCAGCCAAAAAGTTCGTGAAGCAGGCCATGATAGACTTTTCCCTGAACTCAGCAGTTTCAGTCGAGGGTCGTATGCCAAGCGATTTGAAGAATGGTTCAATCGGCGGTTACTTGTTGATGTCGGAGTAAGAAAAGAAAAATTGGAACGCGGTAAGAGCTTCCATTCATTCAGAGCCACACTCCTTGATCTACTCAAGCAGGCTGGTATCGAGGAATCACAAAGAAATCAAATCATAGGCTGGAGCCGTAATGGTAAAGAAGGTAACAAGCTTGTTCGTGATCATTATGACTCAGCTAACCTGGAGTTAATGAAAGCTGCATTAGAGAAACTAGTGCTACCCGACATATTTAATGAGCTCCCAACATTTCCTTATGATACTGACCTTAAATTTGAACGTCCGATTGTTAATCAACACACCGATAAAAATTAGTTAATAGGTTGACCACAGATGGATACCCATTCGTTACATCAAAACTTTTAAGCGTTACAAAAGGATTGATGCCCCCATACTTACTCGAGTAAGTATGGGGGTGTTGTCAGTGCTAAGGCACTGTATCGGGCAGGATGCCTGATAAAACACCAACGGGTATCCCCCTCAGGGCAACCAAAATGGAGAAGGAACTCCCATGCAAAATTCAACATTGATTGAGTACCTCAATCTTGCTCAACACTTCATCAACACGCATTTTGATGAAGATCCTGAAATAGAATCTATTATCCAAAAACTACTGGAAGTTGCTGCGAATTACCGCCCTGCTTACTGGCGGCGTCTCAGGCGAAGTCTGACCCTATATTTATTGAAACAACACAAACTGGTAGAGGCCAAGCGTATTCGTTCACTCACCAACCCAACGACTCAGCAAGAAGGAAATTCCTCAAAGAAACCCAAACAACGTCGAGTCAAAAGAGTCACTGAAAAAGACCATGCTAAACTAATTCAACACCTGAAAGATGTTGGTGATTTACCTTGCCTTTCTGCAGTGATGATTGTTGAGATAACTGGATGCCGGCCAGCAGAATTGAGTTCGATTAGCTTACTTGGGAACCAAATCATTCATATCACCGGCGCAAAAAAAATTGAGGAGGTTCGTGGCTGCGACCGAATGCTCAAACTCTCCGAAAAGTCATATGCCATTGTTGAGCTATTGTTACCTCATATCCATCACGATGATCAGAGTAAGACCACTGACATAAGTCGGATTCAGCGGCGCTTGCAACGACATGTCAAAAAACTCTGGCCCAAGCGGAAGGCGCATATTTCCCTATATAGTTACCGACATCAAATGGGTGCGAACCTCAAGGCAACTGGTATAAATATAAATGAAATATCCAGCATCATGGGTCACAAAAGCACAAGCTCAATCTCGGTCTATGGTGATTCACGCACAGCAATGCCTTTAACTCCACCAAGGCTCTGCCAAGAAAATGCTCAGAAACGCAGCCTGTCAGCTTAAAATCCCATTAAGTTACATCCAGAGTGAAACACGTCTGCTTTCAAACTTTAATTTAGGAGTCAGCATGTAATTTTGTGCCCCTCACATACTTTAAGCCTTTGCTCGTCTGGGTCTGGAGACAATAAAAACAGAACGCGGTCGGTAGTTCACAACCCAACCAATCTCATTGAGCCTGTTCAAACCACCTTTAATAGCTTTTATGTGGTTTCTGGTCACTTCACTAGGCTTTATATCAAACATCTTTTTTGCGAGCGTGGTGAGCGAGTGTGGAGTTGAGACATTACCTTGACTCACGGACTGGCTGAAATAAGCATGCATCAGTGATGAGATTTCTGAATATTTGCCAACTTTGAGTAGGTGTTGTTCACCAAGATAAATAACGGTGAAAGGAGTAAATTGATCACTGTTCAAGTTGAGACAACTTTTTATCCCCTCAATGACTAGCCAGTGAAAACTAACCCTTATCGTGCTAAGTCCATCTTCACTATCGACACTTATCAATGGTCCCGATTCACTTTCATCGCAAACGCGAAAGTTGGTGTCTTGGAGTAACTGTAGTGATTTTTTGAGATCCGAATAATTGCTTTTGATGGCACTAATACGCTTGATATCAGATATTCTGACCCCATCAAGAAATGGCTCTTCATCGCCCAGAGCTATTCCACTTTCCATGAGCATGGATATCAATGCAAGTAAAACTCTAAGCTCCCTGACTCCAAGTTTACTATGTGAGAGCACTGTATATATCTCACCCTGAAACTTTCTTGTTGCGACAAGAATTTCGTCAGCACGCTTACCAGCTTTGAATATGTCCACGGGAAAACAAGCCGGGAGAATGGCGTAAGACATCCCCTTTGCATAGCAACCATCAGCTGCTTCGGTGCATCGTGACTTCGAGTTCAGTCCTTCACTATTTTTAGTGTGCCTTGGTGACGAAGCGATAACACCATTGATACGACGATTTCTTAAGTGCTGTTCTAGGCTTTTCAGCCCCTGTGATGTTGTATTCATAGCAATCCTTTGCTTATTCGAAATAATCTATCCTTTAGTCGAACCTGGTCAACAAGACCAAATTATTCGCTAACACTCATGCGCTTGTTGAAAACAAGCCTATTGCCCCTATGTCTATTAAAACATTTATTCACAGACTATTACCCCTACGCAAAAACAACATCAACACCCTGTTTTTATTGGTTAAAACTCAGGATTTGTGTTTAGATAAAACCAGTTTTTGATGAAATAAAACGAGATCGGGGTAATAAAAAACGATTCTTGGTTAACTAAAAACCATACCCTGCTTGTTCGCAGGGCATGACTATAGACAACAGAAGCTAAAACGTGAAGTTAGAAATTTGAAATGAGCCATCGGGGTTGCGAGTGCATTTGGGCCCGTACCGAGGTATGTCTTGAATCGCCGTGTCCGTGCCATTGTGCAGGCCGTAATATGTCTTTTCCATACCATTTCCTGCATCAATTGTTACGAACAACAACAGCTCATTTGAGCGACCATTGTTTAAATTACGCTCGACTACTTCCAATATTTTGTATTCCATTACAAGTTTCCTTTTGTCTGGTGAATTATTTCCTAGAACTGAATATTATATCATTCTCTCACAATGTTCTCAATATTTTCTCACCCCTTACCAAGAAGCTCCCCCATACATATGTGCACTCACCTCAGGCGCTAGTAGCCTCCCCGTTCGATAGGTAAACTGTGCAAAGAGAGACTTTGCCGTGAACAGCAACTTTTCTTCATGAATTACTCCCGAAGAGATTTCCCCGAATTCGCTGAACGTGTATTGGTTATTAGTTTTTGTACGAACCCTGTAGGCATTGCTGGTATGTTTGTTTTGCTCATCGTAAACATAGCCGTATGTCATTTTCTCCACTTGCTCAAGTGGTACTAGACCTGGCACCTGGTTGGATAACGACACAACATACACTTGGAATATCTTATGCTCATCGTTCAAAAACTCTCTAATCAGGTCGTCTCCAGAGCTTGCATAATGATGGTTAAATTTTAAATCAAGACACAATGGATCATAGGATATTGCTATGAAGAAAGTATCCTGTAACTCTGGAAGTGGGTGACACCAAATTGGGAAATAGTCTTCCCTAGGATCTCGTTCTGACTTGACCTCGTCGATATCAGCCTTATTGCTTGATGTCATATCAATTTCTCTTGTTAAAGTTATATCTACTTGCCTAAACACCTATCGTCAGAGATGACCTGAAAGGCACAGGTATCTTCTCGCGACGGTATCCTCTCTGATTGCTTACTAAACGACACTTACCAATAGTTGTATCTAAGTTTGAGTGTGTATGCCCGAAACACCAAAGGTCAGCTTTATGAACCAAGTTGTCCAGATTTGAAACAAAGCCCGAACTTACTTCATTCATCCCGTAGTACGCATGATTGCAAAGCAGTGATGGCGCATGATGCGTAATGACCACCGTTTTGCCATCAAACTCTTCATCAAGTTTTCCCGAGAGCCATGCCACTGACTTTTGATGCTCCTGATAAGCATCTTTAGCTCTGAAGCGTTTTCCGTATTGCGTAATGAGTCTGTGGTCATTCGAGGCGTTATCGAGAACCGCCATGTTCTTATCCCGTTCTGACGGCCCGAACTCATCGAAATAATTTGTCCACAGTGTTGTTCCCAAGAATCTCACCCCACCGATAATAACTTCGTCTTTCTCCATAAAATGGAGCCAGTCATAACCGCTGGCATAGTCCCTCATGTTCTCTGTGAGCTTTTGATAATCATGTTTGTAGTACTCATGATTACCAGCGATGTAGAGCACATGCTTTTTGTGTAGTCTTGTAAGCTCCTCTGCCCAGATAAGCCCCTCTAAACCAACATCGATATCGCCAGCCAATATGATTATGTCAGCATCCGTTGTTGGTATCGAAAAATAGCCCATTTGCTCAATGTGCAGGTCAGATAAAAGTTGAATTTTCATGAGTGCCTCAGTTTAAATCTGCACAGTTATCACAAAGCACGATTACCCATTCTGATGAAGTTATGCGCTTCTTTCCTGGTTGACCGCATAGCTCACAGGTCTTTGCAGCCCGCTGCCTAGCCAGGTCAACAACCTCAGCTACCCCAGCTGCAGACTTTTCAAGGTAAACACATAAATCACCAAACTTTTCCTTCACCTGACTAACCTGAGGTAGCATGCATATTGGCATACCCTCTCTTTGCAGATGTTGAGCAATAGACTCGATACTGAGTGAGAGTTGATGAATGTGCTCAAACCACCCATCACCACACTCAACCCCTCGCCGAAGCACGATGGTCTCTGCACCATCAGCTGTTCTTCTGTAAATTAAGGGGCACTCCTCGAATATTTGCATAATCAGCTGACTATTCATTCAGCTCTCCCTTGCCAGTTTCTGTTCCAGACTTGGGGGCTAAGGCTTTAAGCATCTCATCATCAGCAACGCTATATTTCCCTTGCGCACTCTCGTCTAGAACTCTCAAAACTAACTCATGCATTTCGCCTCTGGGCTCCGTAAACGAATAAGTCGAACCTGAGAAGGTTTTAGCCGTCAATTTTTCCAAATCAATTTCCATGATTTCGGTGCTTATGCGCCAGTTTTGGAGTCCTAAGTCGAAGCCCGCGATGTGCATTGTCCCTAGCTCAAACATTTTTATTACATTCCACTTGCTCATTCGAACAGGGCCAGGTGGCACTATATAAGCATCCATAACTTTTCCTTTATTTTTGGTGATTACATATCTAGAAAAGCAGATTATTGAGGGAGATTGCAACCCGTTTATAGAACGCGTATATTAAGATAATATCCATTTATATCAATAACTTACCATGCTTATATTGTATAAAATAAACTTGAAGTTAATTTGCTGATTTTAATGGAATTTTTTCGAGCTATTGGGGAGTAGTAAGATTAAGTTTAGTTAGTTCAACAAGTGATCTGCGTATTGGTTTTTTTGGCTCAAAATCTTGCGCAAATTTTCACCCAGAAAGACGCTTTGAGATTTTGAATTGATTGTGACCCTACCCCAAAATTCTGGTCCATTTAAATTGGAAAATCCTGTTGACTCTCCATAAGGACCAGTTCTCGACTCAGGTGAGCCTGGGCCTGCGGCAAGGTGAACGGATCGGGCAGCCTAGACATCAAGCCAGCAGTGAAATTCTGGTCGCATGATCCAAACAGATCTCAGCAAGTAATAGACTCTGCTTAAACATCATCCACGACAAGGAGTTGCCTCTAGCTAGCCATAATAGGCATGGTCAGTGTTACCGAAGTGCCATGGCCAGGAGTACTGTCGATTTCGAGAGTTAAGTTCATTTTCTCAGCCAACTCTTTAGCAACAGACAAGCCCAATCCGGTTCCAGGTGTATTACCCGTGTTATCAGCACGCCAGAATCGTTCAAATGCAAATTTTGATTGTTCCGCAGTCATACCGATACCGTGATCAATGATTCGAAGATAGACTAAGTTACTGGACTCGTCTGCTTCTGTACAAACCTCAATAAGTTCATCAACAGCAGAAAACTTAATAGCGTTATCAATGATGTGTTTAAGAATAATCGTAAATACTTCATCATTGAGCAAAACAAAGCACCCATCAGCATGAAGCTGGAGATTGATCTTCCCTTTTTGTCTCTCGTCGTAGTGGTTTTTTCTTGTTTCATTAATGAGCTCATCAATACTATAAGCCTCAAGTGATGCTATTTTGCCTGAGGCTGAGTCAATCTGAGCTATAGTCAATATGTCATTGATTAGTTTAACGAGGTTATGAGATTCATCTACGATGGCCTGGTGGAATAATGCTTGCTGATTTTTATCAAGCTCTTTTGAAGATAAAAGCTCGGCATACCCCAGCACAGATGACATCGGTGTCCTCAATTCGTGTGCCACCGAAGCAAGAAAATTGTTTTTCATCGATTCAAGCGCTGAAGCCATTGTGACATCTGATAAATAGATGACATATTTGGTTTCGTTGTGTGTATTACTTTCAAAATCTGTTCGCTGCTGACATCGAATGACTCGCCATTCTGGCTGTTTCAGTCTGAATGTAAAACTGGATTCGTTATTATCAAGACGGTCAGGATTCTCCATCAGTAGTTTCAATTTATTCCAAAATTGAATGTTACTCAAGCCAACCCAGTCATTGGCGTTGGTAGCTGTCATTTTACAGAATGCAGGGTTAACCAAGACTACCTTATCATCGGTATTTATGGTGACAAAACCATCAGGACTGAGGTCAAAAACCGCTTGTAGTTTTGAATTGAGGTCAGCTAATGCTTTTTCTGCTTTAGCAGTAAGCTGATTCTGACGCTCAAGGTCTATCCCCATCTTCTGGATACCTTTTGCTGTTCGTGATAGCTCCATGACAGCGAAATCCGGTGACGCTAAATGATATTGTCCCTTTGAAATCTGCTGTGTCATGTGATCAATATCCTCCAGCGGTTTGGAGACGAACTCGCTCATTTTCTTAGCGCGATAATAAAGTATGGTAAAAAACACCATATAAAAGACGACCATCGCAGCCACAACAAGCCAAGCCATCACACTTAATCTTTCTGCTAAGCTGTTAGCAGTTTCATAAACACGCTTATCAGGAATACTTATAACTAGCTTCCAGCCTGTTTCTGGGATTGTTGACCATGACAGAATTCTAGGTTCGCCTATATCCAGATGTTCCAGCCCAGCCTCACTCTGTTCAAGTCCTTTGCCTATGTCAGTATCAGCGAGCCGTTTGAACAAATTAAATGACTCTGGTTTGAATGTATCTTGTCTGATTGCGTCTGTGTATTGGTAAGTAGTCAATTCATTCAATGACCAGTCATTTTCCGCTTCTTTTGGCATGGCAATAATAGTTCCATCCCTACCCAGCAAAAGACCATAACCATCCCAAGGTATTTCAAGGTTCAAGACCTGCTCGATGATCGTGCTGACAGTGATATCAATACCTATGACGCCCTCAAGAAAGTTTTCGGTATAAACCGGTGCAATAGCTGAAGTCATCCAGCCTTGTCCCGCTGGATCTACATAAACATCCGTCCAAACAACACGCTTTTCGGGGTTATTCTTGGCATCCGCTTCGTAATAGAAGTTGTATTCAGGAATATCCATCTTCGCTTCGTACTGCTCAAGAACATCAAAATAAGGGTAGATACGATTCATTGAGTCATGGGTGTTGTAATAGAGTTGAACTACTAAAGGGAATGTATCCAGGACTCCCAGATATGCACTATCAAGCGCTGCACTCAGATAAGCTTTTTTTCGCTCTTTCTCACCAACGGGCTTGACGCCACTGTAAAATAGCGCCCCCCTGCCAGTATCTCTCACTGAGTAAAAAACACCTTCTTCCGTATAGCTGTAGTTCTCGGGTCTATCTGACCGTGCAGGTATTTCACCAGCCATGATCTGCCGAGTATGTTCAGCCAAGTAACTTGTTGCACTTTTTATTGCTCTTAGCTGCTGATTTATTGATGATGCTTCCCTATTTACAGTCTCCCGAACCGTCTGCTCAGCAATGTTTCTGACAGCTTCTGTGTTGTAGTGGTTTGAAAACGAGTTACTCAAGAAATAGAGGACAATGAGTGCTACCTCAACCACCAGAAGCGGTATAAGCGATGTTCTGAAGTAAGAGCGCCACACCCATCTTACTAGGGGCATATCATGTGGTCGCTGAGATGGCGACGGATGACCAGAGTAGGCACTATTCATTGATGTGCCAGAGAAATGAGTTGATTCCGCATCGGGATACTCAGGAAATAGAGGCTCATGAATCGTTTCGAAGGTCCAGCGGTAACCATACTGAAACTACCGTACCCTCGCCATAAATACTTTGAACCGTAATTTCGCCACAATGAAGATCAATCACTTGTTTCACAATTGCCATCCCAAGCCCCGTACCTGGCCTATCGGAATTCTGATCAGCACGATAGAAACGTTCAAAGACCCTCTCTATTTGCTCCTCTTTCATTCCAATTCCATGATCAGTGACAGAAAAAAGCACACCATCGATCATGTTCCTCTGTTCTTCTTTTGCAGAAAAAACTATCTGACTGCCTGGATTGGAATATTTAGCAGCATTGCTGATCAAATTATGCATAACCTGCTTGATTTTTTCGGAGTCGCACATGATCGGTTTGAGATCATCATCAATGTGAACTTCTAATGAATGGCTTTTAGCGTATTCAGACTGTTTTCCAATGATTTGCTGCAGTAGCTCTTTGAGACTATTTTCCTGGTAGTTGAGGCTGGTAGCTAATCTAGACTCGATTCGAGCCAAATCAAGCAGGTCATCAAGGATATGAGATAGCCTCTCTGCTTCTTCGTAGACTATCTTGAGGGCCCCATGCTGCTGATCTTGAGGAATTTTATTGTCTATCATTAACTCAAGATAACCAAAAACATTTGCCATAGGCGTTCTTAGCTCATGCGCAGCAGTTGATAGGAACTCCGATTTGATCTGCTCCATTTGCACCTGATCGGTAATGTCTCGGAGCAATATCAGCCCTCCGGCGGCTGCCCCCATATCAAATTTGACAACCTTACTGAAAAGTTTATTTTTCTCCGTTAGTGAGTGAATCACCTGACTGACCGTCCAGTTATTGGTGTCATCAAAAAGGTTGTCATGAATATCTGTGTAGTTGACTTTGGGACCATCTACAATAGCTGTATGATGCAAGCGAGATTCAATCTCTCTACAGCAAGAAACCATGCCGCCCTGGGTTAGAGCGCTTATTTGGTGCAGGAATTGTGTGTTAAAGCTTCGAATGGTTCCTTCATTATCAAAATAAGCTAGTCCATCTGGAATCAACTCGAAAATGTTGGCTCTGATTGAAGATAACTCATGGAGCGCCTGGTTTACCTCTTGCAGTGCAGAGACATCCCTTATAGCCCATACAAAATATTCATTATCATGCTCATCAGATGTATCGATTGCCAATAATGTAAGTTCAATAAAATGCTTCTTGGATAAGTCTAATAAAGACTCTGATAGCGTTTTCTTACGCTCCAATAATTGTCTTGCATTGTTATTGAAGACTTCATTGGAAGTCTCTGTGATGTACTCTATTTCTTGTTTGCTTGTGTCTAGCAGTCCGGTTGACAGAAATTTTTTATTTTTAAATACAATACGTCCATCTGAATTAGTCACCACAATCGACATCGGAATCAGATTCAACAAATCTCCCTGAAAATTTTTCTGCCTGTTAATTTCATTTGTTCTTTCTTCGACTATCCGTCTTAGTTTTTCTGGTTGCCGTACCAGCCAAAGCGTCGCGAATGCAAACAGCGTTGCAGAAAACAGCGAGATGATATAACCAATCCATCCAAGTGAGTTGTATGGTGTTTTATCATGGAGTTTGAGTTCCCATACTGAGTTCTGGATCTGTATCGACTTTTGGTGATGGGTAACATTTTGTGCAGGGTAAGTTTCACTACTGAAGGTGAAAGCTTGCTTTGTAATCTCATCTGTTACGGTGATTTCATAGTCCAGTTCACGGGCGACCAGTTCGGGTAGACCTGTTGACTTGATAAAGTCATCCATGAGCATCAGTACAGTAACAAACCCCCATGGTTTTCTTTTATTCTCAGGCGTATGGAAAACCGGAGCGCTGGCAACAATCCCCATGCCCCCCTGTACCAGCTCAAAAGGACCCAAGATAATTAATTCGTTCTTGAGATAGGCATTCCAGGCGACTGAGCTTCGTGGATCGTCAGCCATGAAACGGTAGCCAAGGGCTGCTTCGTGGCCTGCTAGTGGATATATTTGTTGAATAACACCATCAGGTGCCAACTGGAGATTAGTGATACCGTCGATCTTATTAATTAAAGACTCTGCATAATTTTCAAAACTGGCAACAAGATCGTCAGGTCCATGCAACTCAATTTCGTTTTTCAAAAAGAGTGCTGCATCGAGAGACCTTTCTAACCTTTTTTCGATATCCCGCGTGACAGAATGAAGCATATTGAGCATATAGCGCTCATGATTCTGAAATTTGACCAGATTTGACTGGTAGGTAATGAAACTACCGATAGAAAAAGCAATGAGAAAAGCCAGAACAAAACTGGAGATGGAAACTGCTTTAGCTTTTCTCATATGGTGTTATTCTTCTTTTTGTTGGGGAATTTGCACTTTCTTATTAATTTTTTCTTCAACAATTTCTCTGACAAGGCCAAAATCTATCGGCTTTTTGAGGATCCTGATGTCTTTTATGTTAGGCAGATTATGCGAAATTTTCTCTTCGGTCAGGCCAGTGACAATTATAAGGTCATCAAATGAAAGTAAATCGTTTTTGATGAGTGTCGCAACAATCTGGAAACCGTCAACCTTAGGAAGGTTAAGGTCCAATATAATTAAATCTGGCCTACAGTTCCCAGCTTTGTAAAGGCCATCGTAGCCATCCTGTGATAAAAACAATTCAATGGGAAGGTCCCAGCTGTTTATTGTCAAGTTGTATAAGTTAAGCAGGTACGCATCATCCTCAACAACCAAGACTTTCAGCTTGTTTTTGTGAGATTGCATAAACTCAGGGACATTATTTTCCTCTTCGAGAGTTGATGCCAGCTTTTCAACTTCATCGATAGAAAACCGTCGATGCCCGCCTGGCGTTTTCCAGCTTTTCAGTAAACCTGAGTCAGACCACAAAAGAACGGTTCTTGATGTGACGCCCAGTTTGTCTGCTGCCTGTTTTGTGGTGCAAAGTTCCATTTTTACTCCCTCTCATGATCAATTCGCTTTATTCTAGAGTAAATCTAATTTTCTTGCGAGGGCGTAGTAATTTCAGGATAAATAAGATGTCAGGAAATGTTTTAGTCAGAAATTTCTGATCTGGTAGTCAAATGATTGGCATTATCCCAATGGAATCTCCAGTTGTTCTAATTCCTAATAGCAATTTTGTATGGTGTATTTCCTTGCATAGCAACCCGACGAGGCTCTCTGGCTCCAATGAGAGTGCTCAGGATCTGGATGGGTTTTTAAGTGTCTCAAGTAAGCTCAACGGGCTGAAGGGTTTGACAATGTATGCATCAGCACCACATTTGCCACCCGTTTCAAGATCAGTCTTTTGCCCCTTTGCAGATAGCATGATCACTCGGATATCGCTCAAAGCGGCATCAGATTTTATTCTTCGGCATAATTCAAAACCGTCCATCTCTCCGGGCATCATGACATCCAGTAACACTGTGTCTGGTTTAAGCGCCTTGATCAACGGTAATGCTTCATCAGCGGTTTCTGCTTCATGAATTTGATAATCACTGAAACTAAGCGTGACTTTCAGCAACTCTCTTAATTTCTTGTTATCGTCTACGATGATCAAACTTCTAAATTCACTCATTTTGTTCTCTTATCCATTTATGTGGCAGATCTGTCTATACAGCAGAAAGCCGGTGTTGTCTTGCTTGCAATTTAGCAAGGTCTTCAGCATAAATCTTGAGCTGTTCCTCAGCTGAAGTGGATTCATGAATTGACTCATATCCAATTGGCAACTCAATAAGGAAGCGTTGCCCATCGGCAGTATCGCTGATTTTGAGTGTGCCTCCATGCAGATCTACTACCCGCTCTGCAAGCAATAAATCAAAACTGACACCGGGATTGATTGCCTGTTTTGGTGAGGTACTCTTCACCGGGTGATCAATCCAGATATCTTCAGCATCATTGTCCTGGAACTTACCATCAGCGACCCTTTCGATAACTATGCTCAGAAAATGACCATGTAGATCCATCCTAATCAAGATAGCGGCATCTCGCTCTGAAACTTCAATTAGCTTCAGCAAGCATTCTGTCACAGCCATTTTCATCCAGGGTATGTTGCAATAGAACTTGACCGGTGAACTTCGTTTTTTCCTGATACGAACCCGAATCCCTTTCTGAAGGCATCTTGACTCAACCTGGGCCAAAGCGGATTTAAGTAATTTTACTGGTGCGATAGTGGAATATGTATCCACGGGACGCTTGAGGTACAAGTCTGCCAAATGATGAATCTCAGAGATTGACAGCTGGACGTTTTGACTCAAATGCAAGGTATCTTGTATGAGAGCGTCTAAATTTAAGTTATCGGCATTTCGATAACATGTTTTCAGGCTTTCTAGATTAGAGCTTAGCTTCTCCAGTTTATCGCCTAGCTTGTCATGTATCATTCTTACTGCATTCGATTTGATTTGTTGATAGTCATCCGGTTTTTTAAACTCAACGAACTGGACCACATAAAAAGAATACATTTGAATAACTTTTACTTGGTACTCCCGAGCATCCACTTTCTCCACAAACCGAATGGGTGTTGCTATGTCACCAGCGAGGATTAGACGTAATATCCTTTGTGTTGTTGGCAACCCGACCGTGTCTACAGTGTCTCCAGAGATAAGCGAGGCAGCACCTTGATTAAAGTAGCTGATATCGGCGTTATCATTGACGATGAGTATCCCATCAGTGAGATCATCAAAAACCTGTTTTAGTGTCATCTTAGAAGGATTCCCTCTCAGACTGAACATTCAGCACCATGTGCTTTGCCTGGTCATCTGATTCTGAGTTTTGTTTTATGTAAAGCTGGCTGTTGATTCGTGCAGTCAAAGACGGACTTGGGTTAAAACTGACTACTCGCCTCGCAGTGATGCAGTGTTCTTCACCTGTCTTGGGATTTCGTCCGACACGCACTGCCTTATCGAGCAATTTGAATCTCCCAAATGACTGGAGATGAATACTATCTCCCGCCTCCAAAGCAGCCGTTAAAAACTCAAAAAACTCATCTACGAACTCTCTTGCTTCGGCTTTGCTTAATCCAATCTGGGAATTGATAGCATCAATGAAGTTTGATTTCTTTAAAGACACAATGTTTTTCCAGCAATACAATGCTGTTATTTTTTCATATTTCCGGAAATTTATAAACAGTAGTCATGAAAGACTTTCAGTTAATGTTCGTGTTAGTGTCGAGAAGCGTGTTCAGACTTGATGGGTTCGATGACAGCTGGAGTCTCGGGCGCTACTATTGATGAATAAAGATAGATGCAGATCTTGGTTCCTTCGCCGTAACGGCTGTTCACTTTTATTTCACCGCCGTGTAAATCAACGATTTGCTTGACAAGTGACATCCCCAAACCTGTTCCTGAAACTTTCCCACTCACATCTGCGCGATAGAATCGCTCGAAAATTCGCTGAGACTGCGCAGGCGTCATCCCAATCCCAGCATCAACGATGCTGACCTCTACAGCGCTCTTTCCTCTCAGTTTGCATGGCATAACTGAGAGGCTAACGGCTTTGTCAGGGGATGAAAACTTGAATGCATTACTTAAACAGGCTTTAACAGCTTGCTTGATTTTTTGCCCATCGCACTGAATAAGAGGTAAGTCCGTCGTTGAATGAAACTCAACTTTTCTAGGATCTCCCGCGACGTGAAATCGATCAGCAATGTCTTTTAGCAGTTCATCGGCAGGGTAGGTGCTGATACTCAATATGTTTGTCAATCCAGCATCGATTTTTGCGATATCCAGAAGATCATCTAACAGGAAGACCATGTCATCAGATTCTTCACGTATTGCCTCAAGCATTTTGTCTTTCTGCTCTGTGAGGTCTTCCCCCATGTGAGTCAAGAGTTCAGCGTAACCCTTGATTGTGGTCATTGGTGTTCTCAACTCATGTGCTGCTGTGGCAATGAATTGTGACTTTAATTTGTCGACTGAGCTTTCTTTTGTAATGTCTTGGAAATAGATTATTTTTGCTATTATCCCGTAAGACGTATTTACAGAAAAAACCTTGACAACGCGGCCAGCTACATTAAGGGTGATCTCAGTCGGTTTCTCTTTATTACTGCCTGGTTCATTTGAGAGATTCCTCAGTTTGAGCCAGTCGTAATTATTACTATCGTCTTCACTAGAGGATAGCTTTGATAGCAACAGTGTGAAATCTTCTATACTGGTGCCCTCTTTTACCTCATCTCTCAAGCCTGTCAACGCTATGAAACCATGATTAACGTGTCTTATTACCATTGTTCTGTCAAAGGCAACTATCCCAATTGGCGCGTTGGATAAAAGCAACCTAAAGCGACTCTCACTTTCAGACAGCGATGCTATTTTGCGTTCAACTTCATTCATCATATCCACAAAGCTATTTCGAATGAGATTGAATTCGCTATACTTCATCTGCGGTATATTTTGACTGTATTCACCATGACTCAGTCGCTGTGCAGCCTGACTAAGCACATGAATAGGCTCCGTTATTTTTCTAAAAGCTATAAACCATGTCACCGTGGCAATCAGAAACGCAGCCAAAAAAGCAATCAATCTATCCCTATATTCGACTTTCAATGCACTCACCAACATGAACTTCAAGTCTGAGGTGATGATGACCCAACCCAATTGAGAACTTCTTATTTCTGTCTCAGCTGCTGGCCATACAAATGGAACGGCAGTGATGATTGTTTGCTTGTCAAGGAACTGACTTCGAGGTGATGAAACATTCGTTTTGACTAAATTCTTCTTATGCTCTGAAAAGGCAGTGTCAGTAATTGTTTTTCCATGAAGTTCATAATCACTTGAAAAAATAATATTTCCGTCAGGCGCTAGAATCAGTACTTCTCTAACCATTCTTTTCGACGCAACTTGTGAGACGGATTCTTTCAACAGGGAACGATCATTCAGCATGATACGTTCTGCAATCAGAGCGAGGCGAGCAGTGTGTTCTCTGGAAGCGTCTAGGCCATTCGACTTTGTCGCTTCGTAACTACTAAAGTAGGCTATAGTCAGGGATGTGAGTAAGGTGAGGAAAGCGAGTACCAGAAACCAGGCTATAAATAGGTTTCTGAGGCTATGTTGTTTATTCACTTTGTAGTATTCAAGCTAGGAATCTCGAGTCTATGACACGACTCAGATCTGGTAATGAGGATATCAATGAAGCTTCCACCATGGTCTCAGCCAGACTGGTAATACTGTCAATAATCACCGGTGAATCACCACTAAGTAATCTGATGTTTTCATCCAAATTTGGCAACTCAATTCCGGTGTATGCTTTCTTGACAGCATCATGGGTCAGTTTCATTCTGTTACTGAGTATCGGCAAAATATCATCGGGTTTGCGTTGTAACATATCAACGCTACGAAAGTGACCGGACAGGAGGTGTTTTAACTGGACATTGCCGTTTTCAACTTCAGCTCTTCTTACTGCGACCACATCAAATATTTTACGAGGATTTGATCTGGAGGTATAGATGGTTTTCATCCCCTCTGACTCGAGATGTGACCTGACAGGCTCATAGGTCACAAGTAAGTCAACTTGATTAGTTTTGTATGCATCAAAATGCTCATCAATGGTCAGGTACTTGATATCAACATCATGAGGAGCAATGTTCATACTTTCCAGAAATGCATTCAGCATGACTGCGCCTGTCGCAGTAGATTCAACACCAAGTGTTTTGCCGATAACATCTTGCTGATTTAGCACTTCTTCCTTGGCCATCACTACATCTGCACCATAAGAAAAGTCAAGAATCGCAATGACCACGAGGTCCAGCCCTCTTGCCAGGCAAGTTAACACTTCATCCATAGTGAGACAGGCTGCCTCAACCGCACCTGCAGAGAGCAGGCGCATACTCACTGATGCACTGTGGGTCTCAGTGATATCAACGAGTGACGGTTGCAAGTATCCGAGTTCTCTGGCGGCGAAAAAAAACTCGTACCCCAACCACGAATGCGCAGCAATTCTGATGGCGGGATATATTTCAGTGGGACACCCTGAAATAAAGGGCTGTAACAAACCAGCCGCCCCGAGTTTGAGAAACTCTCTCCTCTTCACTTTCTCTGCACTCCTAACCGAGCATTTTAAGCAATAGACGATTTCGTCATTGTTTAATGAATAACGCCTTATCTGAGAGTAGCCCCCCACAGCAGGACCTGCGGGGGAGCCGTAACACTGCTGAATGACAACTTACAGTGTTAACTCAGAAATTAGCAAAACCATAATAATTTAGCCACCCTTATTTCATATTTCCGGTAAAATAAAACAAATATTTTAAGAATAAGAAATATAGAAATCGATACTTATGAAAAAATTCTACTTTACCTTGAGCTTATTTTTAACAATTAGTTGTCTCCCTGGCTGTGGGACTTTGGGTGGTGCACTTAGCGGTGCAGGTGATGATCTGAAAAAAGCAGGTGAGTGGGTAAGTCGTATTTAGAAGCGACAGCCATAGCCTCTCACGATGACATGTTTAGAGCTTTCTATACTGGTTTCTTTTTACCATGGAGTAAGGAAAACTCCCTCGGCCCCACCAATAGACTTAGTGATTGATGGTGCACCTGCTGAGCACGCTCAGGCTATCGAGTTGGCTTTTCTCATACCAAAAGCTTGGTACAAAGGGAAAACAGAAGTGGTTATTCAGGAAGCCTGCGAAAATAAAACACTGAAAAATACGTCTACACTCTCAGACTGAAACAGTGAGTCGATAAAATCATTGCTAAATCGCGCAGTTAGATATCACGACCACGCGTATATCAATTATCAGATACTTTGTTGCTTGCCCTGGTGAAGCCCTTGAGGGATAGATTTAGCGCCATCAGCTTGTTAGAAGTACTTGCTTTAAATCCTACGGTCAGATTATTTCCTTTCCTCAGTGCACTGAGGAAGTCGCTACCCATCTCAATGAAAACCTTACAACCAGCAGTATCACAACTGTGAAATGCTGTTTTGAACTCTTCACCTTGATCGACTTTTAACACTGCACCAAAGGGTAAATAAACACCCATCGGCAAGGTAAGCGTCATTTGCCAATTTTGCTCCTCTTTGCTGATGGAAGAAGAAATCACCTTTTGTTTGGCATCACCGTTTACCAGCCAAATTGTTTGGTTTGCGATGCATTTTCCAGTATGTACTGTGTCACAAAACACATCCCAATCCCCGATTGACTCATTTGCGATCAGTTCATCAGCTGCAGACATGGAGCTAAAGGCAAAAATCAATGGAATGATTGCTGAATTGATAAAGGTTTTTTTCACGAGCTGGCACCCAAAAAAAATGCTCTGACAGGCAAGGCCTGTCAGAGCAATGATGATTTAATTAGAACTTATAATTTACACCAAG
>JASBUF010000063.1 GCA_030148085.1 Methylophaga sp.
CCCGCTCCAGAATTAAAAAAGCCGCGGTCAGTCACGTCACTATCGCGGCTTTTTAGTATTGCCCCCTGGCTGGGTGGCAGAGTGGTCATGCAGCGGACTGCAACTCCGTGTACGCCGGTTCGATTCCGACCCCAGCCTCCATTTACTCCTTTCATACTCTCCCATAACCTCCTAAAACGCATATATAACAATGTTTTTGGCCGTATTTCATTCCTCTAACGCCTCACTCTCTTTCTAGACATACCACCAAAACTGGTGGTAATTTCGGTGGTAACTCCATACCCGCTGGTGGTAACTATGGCTCTTACCGATATTCAGATCAGAAATGCCAAGCCCGACACCAAGCAATACAAGCTGTCCGCTGGTCTTGGCCTGTACCTCATAATTTCTCCTAATGGTGGTAAGTGGTGGCGCTTTCGTTATCGCTTTGCTGACAAGCAAAAAGAACTATCGCTGGGTACTTATCCTGATGTGTCACTCAAAGAGGCCACACAGAAGCGGGATAGTTACCGCTCTATGGTCAAAGCTGGTGATGACCCTCTCTATGAGCGGAAGATAGATAAGTTAACCAAACGCACAGCCAGTGAGAACAGCTTGGAGGCTGTTACTAGGGAATGGCACAAAAAGCACAAGGCGAACTGGTCAAAGGACCATGCAGAACGAACCATAACCCGCTTTGAAAAGGATGTGTTCCCTTGGATTGGCTCTCGTGAAGCAAACCAGATCACGGCTCCTGAGCTGTTGGCAGTACTTCGTAGAGTAGAGAGCAGGGGCGCATTAGATACGGCCCACCGAATCCACCAGCAATGCGGACAAGTATTCCGCTATGCCATTGCAACTGGCAGAGCAGAACGTGACCCCGCGGCGGATTTAAAGGGCGCATTACCTCCCAATAGAGCAAAGCACCACGCCTCAATCACTGAGCCGCAACTGATAGGTGGACTGATGAGAGCTATCAATAGCTATTCAGGTGCTTTCGTTACTGCCTGCGCTCTTCGTTTGGCTCCTCTGGTGTTTGTTCGACCAGGTGAGTTAAGGCAGGCTGAATGGCAGGAGTTCGACCTAGATAAAGCTGAGTGGCGCATACCAGCAGCCAAAATGAAAATGGGCGTCATGCACATTGTTCCTTTATCTAAGCAGGCTCTGGCAATTCTTAGAGAACTTCAGCCCCTTACTGGCAGCGGTAAGTATCTTTTCCCCTCAAATCGTACAAAAACACGACCAATGAGTGATAACACGCTCAATGGTGCTTTACGTCGTTTAGGCTTCACCAAGGATGAAATGACTGCCCACGGCTTCAGGAGCATGGCCTCCACGCTGCTTAATGAGCAAGGCTGGAATAGTGACGCGATAGAACGACAACTGGCCCACAGCGAAAAGAACGGGGTTAGAGCTGCTTATAACTACGCTGAGTATCTGCCAGAGCGTACAAAGATGATGCAAGCATGGGCTGACTATCTACATGGCTTGGAAAAAGGTGCAGATGTAATTTCGATCAACAGAGGCTGAAAGATAGTCAAAATTCTGGAGGAACAGAAATGATTAGAGAAGCAGAGTTAATTCCACCTGATGACTTATGTCACCTGGTAGTTACCGAACAACCAGATATGACTGCTCAACAGAGCGATATTGTGTCCTATAGCCCAGATGATAAAGAAATAAAGCTGGGGGAAAGATATGTTATCTCCGTTGGAGAGCAAATCTATATTGTCAAAGCAGAGTTGTCTGAAGGTAAAACCTGTTTAATTGACTTCTATTCAGGACACAGAATGGAAAATATGCCTGCATGCAATATCAAGGGGCAGATAACACGGATGGGGCGAGAAACAAGGTACTAAAGATTTAGCCAAGCCTAGGGTAGCTCCTGAAAAGCTGGCACGTTCACCAGCCTGGCTTGGTTTTTTTATGAACGGTGCGAGGAACGGCGCATGGAATCTTTCATTGGTGCAGATGAGGTATTTTCGGCAATACAAAATTATGAGTCTGATGGAATTTCTCCACAAAAAGCACTGCTTAAAATGACTTTTGTCATGGAGCAGCAAGCCAGAGATATCCTTACAAAAGAAGGGTACGGAGTCAGGCCTGAATATTTGTCTGGGGATCATGATAGCGATCAGGCAGAGTGGGTTAGTGAAGCACTTCACTTATTGGATTATAGATTGCCTTATCCGCTGCATGAGTGCGCGATGATTATTTTAGAAGCAGACAACTTTCGAGAGATGGTTGAGAGCACAGATGATGCCGCCTGTCTGGCAATGTCTATGACAAAGCTTTTAAGCATGAGTTTGTTACCAGCGGAGCTTAAAAACTACTCTTTGATTCAAAGTTATGCTGAACCAGATAAAAAAAGACAAAAAGGCCGTAGTAAGGGCGGTAAGTCTGCTGCAAAGGAAAAAAAGGCAGAGGCTGACATAAAAGCAAAGGCAGTACAGCGGGCATGGTATGAGCTGAATAAACCAGAACGGAACAAGGCTGCTATATTAGCTGAGCGCTTTGGTGTGACCCCCAAAACAATCAGGCAGTATATGAAAAGGGATACCTATGAATAAAAAAGCGAACGCACGCTAAAGCACCAGTTCTTTTCGCCTGAAATCATTACCACCGTGACCCATAAACGTTACGGAGGTAATAAGCAATGTCACAACTTATCAAACTGCCTGATGTTATTGAGTTAACAGGGCTAAGTAGTTCTTCAATCTATCGCCTTGCATCACAGGGCGAATTCCCAAGACCAATAAAACTTACTGCTGGTGGTCGCTCATCTGCCTGGATAGCCGATGAGGTGAACCAGTGGGTATCTGATCGAATTGCAGCCTCGCGAAAAGGGGAGGATGCAGCATGAGTGAGGATAAGTATTTAGTTGATATCGACTCAGAACTATCAGCAGAGGAGCAGGTAGTTCTCGATTGGCTCAGAGATGAGGCAGCTTTAACTGAGCTTGAGGCAGAGATTGGCTTGGGTGTTAAGCCTTTGGGGCCAGTTATTTCAAGACTGAGGGGTAAAGGGCATCATATTTACCCAGAAATACATAACAGGCCCCCTGGCATCAATTCGCCATCAACAACGGTCTACTGGATGTGCTCTTGTGAGGACACTCTAGAGAAGGTTCTTAATCACCGTCGCCTTCATGGTGACTGGACCCCTGATATCAAGGGGTAAGTTCTATGGCTGTCAGTTTTGAGCAAGTGAGGCCCGTTGTTCAAGGGCGCTGGCTGGGGGTGTTAAGCCAGCTTGCCCCCGTACTATCTGAGGCGGTGGAGAAATGCCCTAGACATGTTCCATGTCCTGTTCATGGTGGGCAGGATGGTTTCAGGCTTTATAAAAATGCCGACGAAACAGGAGGGGGAATTTGTAATAGCTGTGGTCCCTATCCTGATGGGTTTGCTTTATTGGCCTGGGTGAATGGCTGGACCTTGCCAGATACGCTTCAGGCGGTGGCAAATCATCTGGGAGTAACTCAAGAAGGGAATAGGTTAAACCCACCGCCAAAGAAACCACCAGCAGACCATAAAGCAAAGCAGGAAAAAGCAGTTCAGCGTAAACGTGAGGCATTGAATTGTGCCTGGCGTTCACTAATTCCTATATCTGATGATAAGGCTAAACCTGCAAGGCAATACCTTATCAATCGTGGGCTTTCAGACTGCCTAGCAGAGCTTCCTGCTGATCTGTTTTATCACCCTGAACTTGAGTATTGGCACGACGGGAAAAGATACGGCAACTACCCCGCGCTGGTGGCCGTTGTCCGTGGCGCTGATGGTACTGAGGTAACACTACACAGAACTTACTTAGATCACTCAGGTAATAAAGCTGATCTGCCTACGGTTAAAAAGCTTATGTCACCGGCCAAGCCTGGTAGCTCCAGAGGTGGTGCTATTCGACTCTATCCACCAGCCAAAGAGCTAGTGCTGGCTGAAGGTATAGAGACGGCCTTGGCTTTACACCTTTCGCTTGAGAAGCCCTGCTGGGCATGTGTCAGTGCTGGTGGTTTGGAGGCAGTAGCCATACCAGAGCAAGTGAAGCGGGTAATCATTGGGGCTGATAACGATGCAAACGGGGCAGGACAGAAAGCAGCCTATGAACTTGCTAGCCGGCTTATAAAGCAGGACAGGCACATACAAGTAAAGATCATAATTCCTGATTACGTCGGGACAGATTGGCTGGACGTTTTCAACGGTAAGGAACAAACAGCATGACAGACAAAATCAAACAGGCCGTTAATGATGCTAAGCCAGTGAATACAGGCAGCGTGGAGCATATCTGGCCCACTCCAAAGCCATTACCCGATATAACGGCCTCTGGAGACTCTAGTGGCTTTCCTTATAAGGCAATTCCACCAGCACTATTTCAGGCTGCTGAAGAGGTGGCACGGTTTAGTAAAGTGCCTTTAATGGCCCCGGCTATTTCTGGTTTGGGGACGCTGGCTGTAGCCATTGGTAAAAAAGCAATTATTGAAGAGCGACCGGGGCTAGAGCACAATCCGACATTCTTTTTTGTGCTGGTGGCTGGTACAGGCGAAAGAAAAAGCCCGGTATTTAGCTATATGGTAAAGCCCTTAGATGATTGGGAACGACTAAGAGAGCGAGATCATAAACAGGAAGTCTTAACCGCTGGACACCATAACGATCTGAAAGACAACTTAATCAAAGCGGCGAAAAGCGCAGCAACAAAAGACGGAGCAAATCTGGAAGCAATAGCCGACCAGATAGCCGAACTGGAGCAGCAAAAGCGGCCAATACCGGTTAAACCATCACTGTTCACCACGGACACCACCGAAGAGAAGCTGTTTCAGAAAATGCATGCTAGGGATGAAACCTACGCCATGATGTCAGCAGAGAGTAGAAAGTTTATGGAATCTCTCATGGGTAGCGGGCGAAGCGGTGATGGTACAGGGGATAACCTGTATCTGTCGGGATTTTCAGGTGACAAGGTAACGCGTGACCGGGTAGGGAGTGGTGACGGTGGAGAGGAGCTAGTGATGTATAAGCCCTGTTTGAATGTCACCGTTATGATTCAGCCTGATAAGTACCTGGCACTTGCGAATCATAAGGACCTTAGAGCTTCTGGTTTTATTGCCCGACTCTGGCCGGTTTGGCTTCCGTCGCTGGTGGGTGAAAGGATAGAAACACTGGACGAAGCCGGGCTTGATTGGGAGCGGCTGACACCCTTTTACCAGCAGGTGACACACTTTATTAATGCTGCTCTGCCACTAACTGAACAGGGAGAGACCACTCGACATAGGGCAAGCCTGAGCGAAGCGGCCAAGGTTGCGCGTCTGGAACTGGCAAACCGTATCGAGAAGGCCATGGGGGATGATGGAGAGCTGGCAGATGTGAGGGATATTGCCTCTAAGTCAGCCTCACAGATATGTAAGCTCGCCTTAGTGCTTCACCTGGCTAGTAACCCGGACCTGATCAGTCAGCCCACCAGCCAGATCAGTATTGATACCTGGAACAGGGCTGAGACCCTGGGTAACTTCTTTATGAAAGAGGCTATACGCTCCCAGCGTGGCGCTGAGGATGGGGAACACCTAAGACATGCGCGGCGAGTGCTGGACTGGTTGAAGCGCAAGGGGCACAAGGAAATAACGGTGCGGGAGATAGGGCGCAGCGCGCCACGGCCAAAGCTGAGCAAGTCAGAGCTGGTTGATGTGCTGGGTGTATTGACTGAGCCGCCCTATCAATGGCTCAAGCAGACGGGGCAAACCAACAAGGGGGCATCTGTCTACAGTGTTCACCCGAATTTATTTCAGAGTAACTGACAATCGCGACACCGCGACGGGGTAGGCAACTGAAACTAAAATAGAAAATAACTGATTTTGAGTGTCGCGCTGTCGCGATTTAACCCAATAGGTGAGGCCATGACGCTAGATGATGACCTGGCAGAGTTCAATAGAGGCTTGAATTCTGTATTTCAGGATAAGCCCATAGGCCACCAGCAGCCTGAAGAAGTGATCAGAGGTGAAGTAGAGAAGGTTCCCTGGCAACAGCGACGGACAAAGCGAACACAGAGCGATACTTACTCAATGGTGAGCAGCTACCCACATCACGAGGGGGATAGGCGCTGGCTGGTGGATAAGCTGGCCTGTTTGCCAGTGGTCAAACGTGAGCCTGCAATGATGAAGTATGCGCAAATCTATGAGGAAACGCTGCAAAGAGAACAGGATGAGAACAGGAGGCAGGGAGAGGCTAGGAGAGCTTCTAATACTTGGCTGGTGGAGCTGCTGGAAACACAAGGATAAAAGACTTTTGCTATGACAGATATCTACTGATAGGTTGGCATTATTCTCTATTCAGTTAATCTGAAGCTAACCCCGCGTCTAAAGCTCTCCAATCCACTCTCACTATTGCTTACCAGTCAGTGCTCTCCCTCACCAACGAACAGCCAGCACAGGCCATCAGCTACGGTGCTATATAGCTTTGGGTCCTTCTTAGCATTAATACCCGCGGGTAATTCGCACCGCGTTTAATTTCCAGATATAGCCTCTCATGGGGGCGTTGTGGTGGTGGGTGGGTTAAATCTCTGTGGTTCTCATATGCTCTAGACCGCCGTCCTCTATCTGTGTGCAAAATCGGGAATTAGGAAGGGGGGGTATACATGATGATTAGTGAGGTAGTTCGTATATGAGGTAGATGGTATGGGGGGAGCTAATCTCTACAGGCTGGCATATACCTGACCGATGCCCTAATTTTTTGTGTATGCCAGAGTAATTAAATACAGAAAACCCACTAGGGAGGGGTAGGGAAAAAGCTCTGATAACACTGGATGGACACCGCACCCTCAAGTAATTTTTTATGCGTGTTAAATTGATATGAAATTCACCACTTAGGGAAAAGTTTATGAACAAGAAATGGATAGCAGCGAGGATATTTCATCTGTCTGGTGGTGCCAGGGCAATCAATAGCGCTGGACCTTCCGTTGAGCTTCTGCCAGATGTTGGCGGTAAAGTCTTATGCTTCGAGTCGTCTAGTTATGAAAATACTTTTGTCGAGTTAAAGCAGCTTGGCTTTTCTATCGTTGGCGTTGACTTCTATCAGCATGAAATTGAAGCGCAGGGAGGCAAACCTCCGCTTTGGATGGTTTTTGATGGAAGCCAGGCGAAGCATAAAACTACAGATGCGGTTTCTCAGTAGTGGGCACGGATATCGCACAATGCCTTTAAACAACAAAATGCTCTTGCATGGGATATTTCCTCTCGAATATGTCATCAATTGAGAACCTGTACATGGCGAGTTAAGCAGTTATCCGACTGTTACCATGAACAATTAACTTCAAGATTGAAAAGCAAAGGCCCAAGGTTTGGTCAAAGATACAACGATGAGTACAGCTGGAGGACCTACCTAGCCATTCAAACGTATTTCATAGACGCTAATATTCTCGCTGACTATTTGGCCGAATTCATTGTTGAGTTTGTATTGCAGAAATACGATATAGAGACAAACCTCATAACTACTATGACTAAACTAAGCAATTTGCTCAGCAGTAAAGACATTGAAGGAATTCCTTTTCTGCAAATGCTTAAAGATATAACCAACGATGGGGGTTGGTTTAAAGAGCTCAATGATTATAGAAGCCTAGTGGTTCACAGTGCGCCTCTCATACAGGCGGATAGGCTTTTATTTTCTATCGACGATGCTTTAAGTATGAAGGCGGGTAGCATGCCATTAGTTCACATAAATCTTCCTGAGAAACCTTCAGAAATAAGAAGAAAAAGGTCTAACAGACAGGCGCATTTCAGTGACTTCGAGGAAGTTTTAAACAACTACAAAAAATCTTTAGATGATCCACCGAGTGGGGAAGAAGCCTTGGAATATATTGTCTCAGCGCACTTAAAACTCGTTGAGCTGACTTGCTCTACAGCTGAGCATTCACCCTATGAAGCAAAGGAGATCGTGATTCTTGAGAGTGATGTTTTATCTGTAAAAATTGAATGAATTTGGCTAATCAGATTGGCCCCATCACGGATGATTTCTCAATTGCTTATATTCGTTACAGGCTTGTTGTCTTTGTTTCTCAGTTGCAGGTAAGCCCGTATTTCTTGCTTCTAATGTTAGTAATGAACATTTTTGTTTAGCGTCCCATAACTCAGCTTCACGATCACTTGGCTTGCTTATGCTTGCAATGGTGGGTTGATATGATGCAGCAGCAGAACAGTACATATTTTTGAGCTTTATGTGCTTCCAGTGATTTTGTGGGTTTTGCTCTAGATGGTTACACGTCTCACTGAACATATCTTTTGCTGCAATAGTGCACTGGGAGTGACGATCAACCATATCCTGTTTTGAGCTGGCACAAACTGTTTCAGCTTTTATTTTCCAGAGCTGGTATTGGTAATCTACCCGGTGACCGTGATATTCAACTATTTGGGCTTGTAGTTCTGTACCTAGCATATCTGTCATGTGACCGTGTATAGAGCTAGACATTGAGTTTAAGAAAGACGAAAAAACAATTGCTATCGGGTCCATCCGAGTCTCCTTTGCTGGTAGGTTTTCCGTGACCTATACGGACAATTATTCAACATGCTAGAGTGTGATTTATATCACACTAACCAAGGACTGGTATCTGATGAAAAAACACGTCTTCTTCCTTCTCGCTTTTCTTCCTTTTTCGACAGCCTTTGCAGACAACAAGGAGTTGAACTCATATCGCTGCGGTAACAAGCTTATCCAGTTAGGCATGACACAGCAGGATATATTCAACACCTGTGGTCCTAATGGCGAGCCAAGTAAGGTGTTAACAAAGGATGTGAATAAAGCAAACCCATATGAGAGATATAGTGATGGGACAATGCCGGTATACACGGATCAGTATGTTTACTGGCTGTATGAACCTTACGGGAAGTATGACACTTATGTCGTATTCAAGAATGGCCGTGTCGTCAGGATCTACTCTACAAATGATAGGAATTGATACTGCCACCAGAATGAAAAGAGAGGCCCCAGCCTCACTTTTTTGGTGGTAACTATGGTGGTAACTTTATAAATCAAATTGGTGCGACAAAGCTATTTTGCGCAGTTTGATGGATAATTGGATTGAGACCCCACTCTTCTCTGTAGTTTCTCCAACTATTTTTCAAAATTATTACTCCCCCGTGATTACGTAGGTGTTTTAAACCGACTGATTGATTTCTGTGATACAACACTCCTGTAGCTGGCTGCTGGAGGGAGATAGCGTTGAACCAGAAACACCGCGTTTTAATCGTCGATGACAATCCGGAGTTGAGACTGCTCATTAAAATGGCCCTAGAGTCCTGTGATTATGAATTACTGGAAGCGGCCAATGCCTTAGAGGGACTGATGATGATTAATCAACATCGGCCTGAAGTTGTACTACTCGATGTGATGATGCCTGGCAAGATGGATGGCCTTGGTTTATGTCAGCGAATAAAGCAGGATCCTGTCTTAAAGACAACATACGTCATTATGTTATCGGCCAGAGGACAGCAGGCTGACATTCATAGGGCTAAGGAAAATGGCGCAGACGACTACGTTGTTAAGCCTTTCAGTCCAATAGAACTGATTCAGCGCTTGAATGCCCGCGCCGGTGGCTATATTTGATTTTTCACATGTTGGCTTACTTCCAATACACCTTTCAAGCTAACACTGGCTTTATCTGACGGGGTAGTCTGACAGGCTATTGATTGAGTAATCATGCGTAATTGACCCACTACGGTAGTTTTGGTCATCTTTTAAGGATCAAATCTAACACTACACATAGCTAGCCGATGTCAGAAAATCAACAACAATCCAAACCTGTTCCAAAGTATTACGTTGATATCGGGGCTTAAGCTGGCGGCTTGGAAGCGATTACCTTGCCCTTTGCTCTATCGGCATGGGATCAGAGTGGGGAATACCTAAAATTTGTGTACTGATTTAACTAATGACAGGGCCATTCATGCTATTGTCGCATTCACAAAATCTATAATGTTTATTCCAACGGAGTGAGAAAAATGCGTGGAAAATGCTGTTTGACACTGGCGGCTATCGCATTGAGCTGGACAGGGCTGGTATCAGCGGGGAGCGCTGACTTGTCCAGTCTGCCTTGTGGTAGTCAGGCGATTAAGTTAGGTATGAGCCCTGACGATATCAAAATGACGTGTGGTCAGCACTGGGAGCCGGACTTTGTCAGTAAGCACGAGAGAGCGTCTCGGAAAGCAGAGGATGGCTCAAGTGACTACTTTGAGAAATGGATGTATCGCACCAGTGGCCAAAATGATACCCATGTGATTCTAAGAAATGGCGAAGTTGTAAGGATCTTTACCATTAAGTAGTTCAGCTAACACGCTGGCTACGATTTCCTCCCAGTGAGTACTGGGAGGAAAATCAATTTTACCCAGCCGGATTAGACTTTCTCAGCGAAATGTCCTGTGCCGGTGACAGAATATAAGGTGTTGGCCTACGAATATGGTAACCCTGTGCGTAGGTGATACCTATGTCACGCACGGCATTCAGCACATCCTCACTTTCGACGTATTCTGCTATGGTCAGCGCGTTGAGTTCATGTGCCAGACTGGAAATACATCTGACCACAGCATGATCTTTGACGTTATTGACCATATTGGCAACAAACTCGCCGTCAATTTTTACAAAGTCAATGGGAAAGTGTTTCAGGTAGTGGAAAGAAGAAAAGCCGGAACCAAAATCGTCCACTGCTAACTTAAAGCCTTCTGATTTTAGGTTGGAGACAAACTTTTCCAGCAGGCTCATGTTCTTCACCGTGTCTCTTTCCGTGATTTCAAAGACGATGCGTTCACGTGCCACATTGGCTCTGGAAACTATCCGCTCTACTTCAGGAAGAAACTCACTCAGAACCAGCGAACGCGGGGAGATATTGACGAAGACCATTCCGCTATACGCCTCGCGTTCTGCCTGCTCTAAGGCTTTTTCCAGCATGATAAAGTCGAGATTATGGATAATCCCCAGCTTCTCTGCGATTTCGATAAATTCGTGGGCGCCCATGATTTGGCCGTTATCGGTCTTGATTCGACATAAAACCTCAACGGCTTTGATGTCCCCGTTTCGGGTACTGACCAGTGGCTGAAAGTAAGGGATGACGGCCTTATCTTTGATGGCTTTACTTATCATTAGGCTCTTCTCGTTAATATCACGGAAGACCTCGAGAATATCGTTCTCATCAGGCGTATAGGCACGGTTTTTACCCTGACTTTTCGCCTTGTACATCATGTTGTCGGCAAACATAAACAGCTCTTTGCTGTTATCAGCATGGTCCGGGTAAACCGACATACCGATCGACATGCCCGCGTCGACACGTTCACCACGGTCAGGGGTGAATAAATCGATCAACTTGGCCCCGTCTAAAATACGATTGGCTACGGTTTGAGCTTGTTCGATATCACTTTCCGGGAGAATCACAGCAAATTCATCACCGCCATAACGGGCAAGAAAATCACCGGAGCGGAGGGCACGTTTCAGTACATCACTGACAGCTTGAAGTGCTTTATCACCAAATCCATGACCAAATGAGTCATTCAGGTTCTTGAAGTTATCGAGGTCAATCATCAGTACTGAAAAACGGTAATCATGACGACTAGCCCGACTCACTTCATAATCCAGCATTTCCCAGAATATGCGTTGATTGTGAAGGTTGGTAAGAGGATCTCGGGTGGCATAGTATTCAAGATCCTTGGTGTACTTGTAAATGGCTTTAACAGAGCCCACCACATTAATCAGCGTCGATAGGATACTACTGGTCACAAGCATTCGCGTACTATCGCCACTGATTTCTGTGTTTACGCCTATGCCGACGATGCCGCCAATTTTAGGTTTATCGAGCACCAACGTTTTGGTTTTTACACGGATTTCTTCTGCGCCCAACTCAATTTCTTTCTGACTGGGGTCGGCAGTGTGATGCAGGATCTCCATGCCACATTGGCTATCAAACAGGGAATGTCTGGCCATATCTTCTGTAATAGCTGCCTCTACGTGCCGTTTGGTTGTTTCTGAAGGCGGTGATAACCAAAATATTTCCATGGCGAAGGCTTCGTCATCTACCTTGAAAATCGAATACAGGTTATAAACCGGCATGACCTCATTAATTTCTGCCAGAAGCAAGCATATGTACTCTCGCCAGTCCCGCACGACCTCTGAGGTGATGACAAACTTTTCAAGAAGCTGAATTTCAAACTCCAGCAAATCCTTGTCTACAGCCATATCGCGCATTTTGTCAGAGAGCATTTCTACCTTACTGTAAATGCGGTTCAACTCTGAAAAACTGGAGGCATTGTGCTGTAGATCGAGGTTGCTGAGGTCAGACACTTTGTGAACTGCTTCAATACTATCTTCAAGCTCATTCACCGATCTGTTGAGCCGGTAATTTAAATAGGCAATAACAAAAAGAGCGAGCAAAAAAGGAAATGGTGCGAGGTAAACCAGATTGGTCAGAAGCTTGTTTTCAGCACTCTGGATAATCGCTGACAAGTCCTGAGTGACGCGGATGACAGCAATCGCCTTGTTGCTAATAGATGTGTTTAAACAGTCGACACAATACTGATTTGCGAATAGAGGCCATTGGAACGTGATGGATGAGCCTGTATCGTCAATCTGAAACTTGGTTTTGTTTTTGGGAATATAGTTGGCAGTCGTATTCACCAGTGGCGTATCGTCAAGTTTCCTGAGTTCAATGCTGTAAGTGTTGTGTCGTTTTTCAACCTCTTGCAGATGTTGTTCTACATCCTGCAGATGCCATGTGTTTGTTTTGAGTTTCTGCACCCCTTGATAGATGATTTGGGCAACTTCGATAGATGAGTCAATGGCAGCTTCTTTGATGGATTCTTCATTAGCTTGATTTGCTGCTAAATAGATAAGTAGAAAGCCCAGCGCAGAAAATAAAATCGAAATTTGTATCAGGAAGGCTTTAATCGAGCGATTGTAAAAATATCTCTGGATATGACCGTTGGGATTTTTAATATTCAATGTAGCTTCCTTTCAGTTATTACAGACAGCGCTGCCGCTAGCACACTTAACTCTGCGACGAGCTATGGTGATCTAGAACATTTCACGCGACATTGATCTAAATCAATATTTCACTTACCAAATAAATTCATCTGAATCAAAAAATATGCCAAATAAGCTACAAGTTTGTTAAATATCAGAGTCTTAGTGATTAAGTTAACTAGGTTGTATGCATAAGTTTATGTTTGTGAATAAAAATTTATGTTGCTTGGAAAGGGAAGATAAGAAAGGATTGAGAGGAGAGCTAATTCATTGGAAACATGTATGACCATGTGGTGGTAGCAATTTGATGCCTCAAAGTTGTGCAGACATCAGTTTATGATGCATTAAATTGATGATTAGCAAGTGGTGCTGTGATCCTGATGAATGTAAATTGAGGCTTGAACGAGCTGTAGAAGACGAGCAGCTGCTTTTCAGCTTAGATTCAGTTTGTTTTTCTAATATTGAGTTGTTATTTCACACTCAGAGACTTTCTTATGTCAGCTTTAGTGATAAAGATCTTGATAACTGTGGCGGTGTCACTGTGTTTATTGATGAGTCAATCTCTGAAAGCTGACAGTGATTCCGAGCGAGCAAGGCTGTTACAACAACAAGGAACAATTCTGCCTCTGGAGCAGGTTGTTACGGCGGCGATGGCTATAAAATCAGGTCAGATCCTTGAAACCGAGCTAGAAGAGGATGATGGCCGCTTTATCTACGAACTGGAGATTCTTGATGAGGTCGGTCAAGTCTGGGAACTGGAGCTAGACGCAACGACAGCAGAACTCATTGAACTGGAGAATGAGGACTGATCATGCGTTTATTGCTGGTTGAGGATGACCCAACACTCGGTCCCAAACTCCAAACCGCCTTGAACAAAGCGGGATACGCGACCGATCTGTCGGTCGATGGCATTGACGGCGAAGCCATGGGGGATATCGAGCCCTATGATCTGATCGTGCTCGATCTTGGCTTGCCAGGTAAGCCGGGCCTGTCCATTCTGCAAAACTGGCGCTCCCGGGATAATGCAACACCGGTGATTATTCTCACTGCTCGTGATGGCTGGGAAGATAAAGTCAGTGGTTTCAACGCAGGTGCCGATGATTATCTGGCTAAACCGTTTCAGATTGAGGAACTACTGGTCAGAATCAATGCCGTCCTACGCCGAAGCGCGGGGCTCAAGCCCGGTGAACTGGCGGTTGAAGGGCTGAGTCTGGATGAGCACGATCAAAGCGTGCGTTTGCCCAGCGGTGAAAAACTTAGCCTCACTGGCACTGAGTTCAAATTGCTACGCTACCTGATGTTGAATCCGGGACGCTTGCTTTCCAAATCCACGCTGACTGAACATGTCTATCAATTTGATAGCGACAAGGACAGTAATGTCATGGAAGTCTATATCAACCGTCTGCGGCAGAAGCTGGGACCAGATTTGATTCGCACACGACGCGGGCAAGGGTATATTTTCGGACGCGAGCACTGATGCGTTCAATACACAGTCGTCTGAGTCTGGGGCTGAGCGGAATTTTGGCGTTGCTGCTGATCGGTCAGTGGTTATGGCTCACAGTCACTATCGATCGCCTGATTGAAGAGCAGGTGATTGGTCGTCTTCAGGAAGAAACAGAAAACCTGATTGCCAAGTTGAGTGTTGATCCTGATGGACAACTTCAGTTGCAACAGGAGCAACTGAGCAGCACTTATCAACGTGCGTTTTCTGGCTTGTATTTCAGCATCGAAACTGATGATGACGCGATGTACTCACGATCATTGTGGGACTTTTCACTGGCGAGCCGTGAAACGGCCATCGGACAGCAGCAGGTCTATCAACTGAGCGGGCCGCAGTCACAGCCGCTGATGGTGGTCTCAGTCGGTTACCTGAAACAGAAGCGGAAATTTACCGTGACAGTGGCTGAAGATATCACCTGGCTGCTTCGAGAGAAACAACAATTCCAATGGGTGTTCAGCCTGATTTCTACGGCAGCCGTGATTTTACTTTTGTTGTTACAGGCAGGCATTGTGCGTCAGGCCTTGAAGCCACTCAACAAGGCAAGGCAACAACTTGAATTACTGGGGCAGGGTAAGATCGACGCGTTGGATGCCGAAGCGCCGAGAGAAATTCAGCCGTTGCTGAGCGAACTCAACCGGCTGACACAGAGCATGGTGGTCAAAACCCGTCGTACCAGACAGGCACTTGGCAACCTGGCGCACCGCCTCAAAACCCAGCTTTCTTTACTAAACCAATTGGCTGAGTCTGATCTTGGCCTAAGCCGTGAGCAGGTGTATGGCCAGACCCGTGAAATTCAGCGGGTGATTGATGTGGAACTCAAACGGGCGCGGGTGTCTGGTGATAGTCTGCCGGGGAAAGTAGTGTCGTTGTCAGCATTGGTGGATGAGCTGATGCATACTTTGCAATTGATTTACCGTGATAAAGCACCGCTGCTGCGCTGGCATATTACACCTGACGCGGTGTTCCATGGTGATCGGGAAGATATGCTGGAGTTATTGGGTAATGTGCTTGATAACGCCTGCAAGTGGTGTCATCGCCAGGTGTATCTTGAAATTACCATGAGCAAGGGGCTGCATATCAGCGTAGAGGATGACGGGCCGGGCTGTGAGGCCGAGGTCTTAGCCCAGCTGTGCCAGCGAGGCTTTCGTGCCGATGAATCGCAGCCGGGCAGCGGACTGGGACTCGCCATTGCTTATGATATTGCCGCCAGTTATGACGGCAATATTGAGTTTGCTCAGTCGGAAAATTTGGGCGGACTGCAGGTCACTATTTCCCTGCAGTCCGTAGATGGTTAAAACCAGTCTTTCTCGATTTTGCGAACTTCACCGGTTTTGGCATCGATATAGACTTCCCATTCATTGCCATCGACATCAACGATTTCAAATTCGTAATCCCAGCCTTTGCTGAAATCACGATCTTCCAGATCGGCATCTTCAATGACGCCGGGTCTGGCCTCCAGTGCTTTGCTTTTGGCTTCTTCCAGACTGATTAGGCCAAGACCTTCAGATAAGGTTTTCATCTCACGGATATCGTCATCCGCATGTGCGGTCGACAGAAAAGCTGACAGGCTTAGCGCAGAAAAAACAACAGTCATCAATGTGGTTTTCATCGTTCATGTCTCCTTTTGTTGATTGAACGAGGTCCATCTTAAGGCACATGCCTTAATTCAAGCTGAAGCACAACTTAACTGAAACTTAAAATAAAACTTGCAAATAGTTAGGTAGCTAACTATAGTGATTGTATGCTTGAACTAAAAAACTTACCCGATGAGCACATTCTGAAGAAATTCGCTGATCGCTATGAGGACGCGGATATTCAAAAAGTGCTGCGATTTTTAACTTTGTTGCATGTGGCGACCGATCTGTCCAATGGGCTGGATAGGTATCTTGGTTCACATGCCTTGTTGCAAGGTCGCTGGTGGGTATTAATTCTGTTGATGCGTGAAGATGAGGGTATTTCAACACCGTCCAGTTTGGCAGAGAAGGCTGGTGTCAGCCGTGCCACGATGACCGGCTTATTGGACGGTTTACAGCGTGACAAACTGGTGACACGAATGGTGGCGCCTAAAGATCGCAGACAGACTTTGATCAAGCTTACCGGCAAGGGGCAGGCCAAACTGGATGAGGTGATGCCTGACTACTATCGCCGCGTAAAACAACTGATGGCTGTACTCACTGAAGAGGAAGGCCAGGCTCTGCAGAAGGTTCTGCTTAAACTTAGTCAGCACGCAGAAATTTTTGACTGACACGGTTTAAGCATATTTTTAGCTATATAGTTAGCTTCCTAATTAAAGTAAAAAAATGGAGATATATGATGAAAAAAGTAATGCCATTAATTCTCTCTCTAGGCATGACAGGCACTGTACTGGCTGACAATGCTAATGAGATTGTTGCCCATGCTAACCAACAATGGAACGCCGCTTTGAATGGGGGTAAATTGGATTCACTGGTGTCGTTGTATGCTGAACATGCGACGGTTTCACCTGGTAACGGAGTGGTGCTGACAGGCCATGAAGAGATTCAGAATTTGTTCGGCGGCTTTATTACTAATGGTGTGCATAATCACCAAATTGACACTGTCCAGGTAATGGCTAGCGGTGAGCAGATCACTCAAATCGGATACTGGAAAGCTGAGGGCGTGGATGCTGATCAAAAAGCTATCGAGTTTGGTGGTGTGCTGGTGACTGTCCTGCAACAGAATGTGGATGGGGAGTGGCAACTGCAGTCACACGTTTGGAATATGGCACCTTAATAAGGATGCACCAGGTTGTCACATGGATGTGACGACGTTTATATCAATATCGCTGCAAACGATTCCTGATGGTGCAACGATGTATTATTTTGGTGCGTAAATACGCATTCTATGCACCAATTATGGGCTCTCTAAAAATTCATTTCTAATGAGATCAATGTCTTAGGAGCTGGCACGGTCATTGCCATGGGTAATAAATAGTTATTACCGGAGAGATCCATGAAAGAAAAATTAGTGCTGATTGGTAATGGCATGGCAGGAGTGCGAACGCTTGAAGAATTGCTCAAGCTAGCTCCTGAGAAATATGACATTACTGTTTTTGGTGACGAGCCCTACGGCAACTACAACCGTATTATGCTGTCACCAGTGCTGGCTGGTGAAAAAACCATTGATGAAATCATGATTAATGATATGCAATGGTATGACGACAACAACATCACCCTACACGCGGGTAAAAAAGTGACCAAAATAGACCGTGTTAAACGTCAGGTTATCGCTGAGGATGGCACGGTAGAGCCTTATGACCGCCTGTTGCTGGCCACCGGTTCACGGCCATTCATGCTGCCAGTGCCGGGCGCAGATCTGCCGGGTGTTATCAGTTTCCGTGATATTAAAGACGTTGACACCATGCTGGCAACGTCAAAATCCCATAAAAAAGCCGTCGTTATCGGTGGTGGTCTGTTAGGTCTCGAAGCGGCGAATGGTTTGATGATTCAGGGTATGGATGTGACAGTTGTTCACATCAGCGACATCCTGATGAATATGCAGCTGGATAAGCAAGCCTCTGATCTGATGATTGAAGAGCTCAAGGCGAAAGGTCTGAACTTCCTGATGAATCACGCGACGGAGTCACTGAGTGGTGATGGTCGTGTTGAAAAAATTCATTTCAAAGATGGTAGTGAAGTTGAAGCCGACCTGGTTGTCATGGCCGTCGGTATCCGTCCGAATATTGAATTGGCCCAATCTGCCGGTATTCACTGTGAGCGTGGTATTGTTGTTGATGACACCATGCAGACGTTTGACCCAACCATTTATTCTGTTGGTGAATGTGTACAGCACCGTAACCAAACCTTTGGTCTGGTCGCACCATTGTTTGAACAAGCCAAAGTTTGTGCTAATCACCTGGCGAAAATGGGTATTGCCCGCTACATCAGTTCCGTTACGTCTACCAAGCTGAAAGTAACCGGTATTGACCTGTTCTCAGCCGGTGATTTCAACGGTGATGACGAAACAGAAGATCTGGTATTTAAAGATGCCGCTCGTCATGTCTACAAGAAGCTGGTTATCAAGAATGACAAGCTGATTGGTGCCGTACTCTACGGTGACACTGTTGATGGTACCTGGTACTTCCAATTGCTGCGTGATGGCACTGACGTGTCAGACATCCGTGAAAAAATGCTGTTCGGTCAGCACCATTTGGGTGATTCCGGACATGGTGCCGCGAACTCGACAGACAACCTGCCGGATGATGCTGAAATCTGTGGTTGTAACGGTGTCTGCAAAGGCGATATCACGAAAGCCATTGCAGAGCACAGCCTGTTTACCCTGGACGAAGTCAAAGCCCACACTAAAGCGTCAGCGTCGTGTGGTTCTTGTACCGGTCTGGTTGAACAAATCCTGGCTTCTGCTTTAGGTACAGACTTTAACGACACACCAAGCAAGAAAGCGCTGTGTGGCTGTACCGATCTGTCACATGATGAAGTCAAAAATGCCATCAAGACGCAGGAACTGAAAAGTATTCCCGATCTGTTCACGGCCTTGGACTGGAAAAATCCAGATGGCTGTCACTCATGCCGTCCGGCGCTGAACTACTACATGCTCAGCACTTGGCCGAATGAATATGTGGATGATCCTCAATCGCGCTTCATCAATGAGCGTGCGCATGCCAATATCCAGAAAGATGGTACTTACTCTGTTGTGCCACGGATCTGGGGCGGTGTGACCAACCCGAATGAATTACGTGCCATAGCGGACATCTCAGACAAGTACAATGTGCCAACCGTGAAAATCACCGGTGGTCAGCGTATTGACCTGCTGGGAGTGAAAAAAGACGACTTGCCGAAAATGTGGGCCGATTTAAGCGAAGCAGGCTTCGTATCGGGGCATGCCTACGGTAAATCTTTGCGTACGGTGAAAACCTGTGTTGGTAGCGAGTGGTGCCGATTTGGTACACAGGACTCAACCGGTCTGGGTATTAAAACCGAGAAGATGACTTGGGGTAGCTGGACACCGCATAAATTCAAGATTGCCGTGTCAGGTTGTCCGCGTAACTGCGCGGAAGCGACCATCAAAGACTTCGGTATAGTCTGCGTGGATTCCGGTTACGAATTGCATGTCGGTGGTAACGGCGGTATTAAAGTCCGTGCGACTGACTTCCTTTGCAAAGTGGCAACGGAAGAAGAAGCGCTGGAATACTGCGCTGCCTTTATGCAACTCTATCGTGAAGAAGGCCATTATCTGGAACGTACTGCACCGTGGATCGAACGTGTCGGTCTGAAACATGTGCAGGCGCTGGTCGTGGAAGACGAAGCCAACCGTAAGTTGCTGGCAGAACGCTTCTATGATTCACAGAAAAATGCACAGAATGACCCTTGGGCAGAACATGCGGCCAAGTACAAAGAAAATTACATTCCAATCAAACAAGTAAGCTAGAGGTAAGCATGAGCTGGACCGAAATTGGCCCACTGGCCGATATTCCAAGCAAAGGGTCTCGCGTTCTGGAGACCCCTGATGGTGACGTTGCCATCTTCAGAACAGCAGGTGATGATGTCTTTGCACTGTATGATCAATGTCCACACAAGAAAGGTCCACTTTCACAGGGTATTGTGTATGACAAACGCGTAGCCTGCCCACTGCACAACTGGGTCATCGACATGGAAAGTGGTGAAGCAACAGGACCTGATAAGGGCTGCACTCGTACCTTTGAGACCAAGGTCGAAAACGGCGTGGTTTACATTTCGCTATAACAAAGAGTCATCTGTTTTGGGTAAAGAACAAACAATTCAAACTACCTGTCCTTATTGCGGCGTTGGCTGCGGTGTACTTGCCACACCGCAAGCTGACGGCAGTGTCGCGATTGAAGGGGATACAACCCATCCGGCTAACCTGGGGCGCTTGTGTTCCAAGGGTTCAGCACTGGGTGAAACCGTTGATCTGAGCAACAGGTTGCTTTATCCGAAAGTGGATGGCAAACGTGTTTCATGGGATGAAGCGCTGAATACTGTCAGTCGAAAGTTTAAAGACATCATCGCTAAATATGGTCCTGATGCGATTGGGTTTTATGTCTCCGGCCAGATCCTGACCGAAGATTACTACACCGCCAATAAGCTGATGAAAGGCTTTATTGGCAGTGCCAACATTGATACCAACTCACGTTTATGCATGTCGTCTGCCGTTGCCGGTTATAAACGTGCGTTTGGTAGCGATTCGGTGCCCTGTAGCTATGAAGATTTGGAACAGGCCGATTTAATCGTTATCACCGGTTCCAACTTAGCCTGGTGTCACCCGGTTATTTATCAGCGTATCAATGCGGTCAAGCAGCAACGGCCGGATATGAAGATTGTGGTGATCGATCCACGTCAGACTTCAACCTGTGATATTGCCGATCTCCATCTGTCACTGCGTCCAGGCAGTGATGCGACATTGTTTAACGGTCTTCTTAATTACCTTAAGCAAGAAGACTATCTGGATATGGACTTCCTGGAACAGCACACCGAAGGCTTTTCGGCTGCGCTGAAAGCGGCCAAGGACAGTGCCGGTAACATTCCGCAGATTGCCGCACAGACGGAACTGCGTGAAGAAGACATTATCAAGTTTTATCAGTTGTTTGCCTCGACCGAGAAGGTCATTACCCTTTATTCGCAGGGGGTTAACCAGTCGACTAGCGGTACCGATAAAACCAACAGTATTATTAACTGCCACCTGGCCACGGGCCGTATCGGTAAACCGGCAATGGGGCCGTTTTCGTTTACCGGACAACCTAATGCGATGGGTGGACGTGAAGTCGGCGGTCTGAGTAATCAGCTCGCTGCACATATGGAAATCACTAATCCGGAACACCATGACCGCGTGTCACGCTTCTGGGAAACCGATCGTTTGGCGACCGAGAATGGTGCTAAAGCAATCGATCTGTTTAAAGACGTCGGTGAAGGCAAAATCAAAGCGGTCTGGATCATGGCAACCAATCCGGTGGTCAGTCTGCCGGAAGCGGATTCAGTCAAAGCCGCGCTGGAAAAATGTGAGCTGGTGGTCGTTTCGGAATGCGAAAGCAATACCGATACAACAGAGCTAGCCGATATTTTGTTGCCGGCTGCTGCTTGGGGCGAAAAAGACGGCACCGTCACCAACTCCGAACGTCGGATCAGCCATCAACGTCAGTTTTTACCGTTACCTGGAGAAGCCAAACCGGACTGGTGGATCATCACGCAGGTTGCCCGCAAGATGGGCTTTGCACAGGCGTTCCCGTTTGAAAAACCAGTTGACGTGTTCCGTGAACACGCGAGTCTGTCTGCGTTTGAAAATAATGGCAGTCGTGACTTTGATCTGAGTGGCTTGGCTGATATCACTGACGATGCCTACGAAAACTTGAAGCCGATCCAGTGGCCGGTTACTACGGACGCACCGGAAGGGACTGCTCGTCTGTTTACCGACAAGCGTTTCTTCACCCCGTCTGGCAAAGCGCGCATGATCGCGATAGATCCCAAATTGCCTCAAAATCAGACTACGGACGAATACCCACTGGTACTCAATACCGGTCGTATACGTGATCAATGGCATACCATGACCCGTACCGGTCGTGCTGTACGACTGAATGCGCATATCCCGGAACCGATGGTACAGATCCACCCGATTGATGCTCGTAACTGGGATCTGGTTGATGGTGCTCTGGCAGAAGTCAGCAGCCAATGGGGCAAGATGATTGTACGTGTGGTGATGACCGACGAACAAAGACCGGGCAGTGTTTTTGTACCTATCCACTGGAGCAATCAATTTGCTTCTATGGCTCGTGTAGATGCCTTGGTCGCGGCTGTTTATGACCCGATTTCAGGCCAGCCTGAGTCGAAGCACACTCCTGTCCGTATTCGTCCTTATACACCAGTTTGGCATGGATTTATTCTGTCTCGTCATCCCATTTCGGTTAAAGATGCCAATTACTGGGTCAAAGTCAGAGGTGCACAATTCTGGCGTTATGAAATCGCGGGTGAAAAAGATATCACGAACCCTGTTGCCTGGGCGCAGCAGCATTTAGGTACTGATGGTGAGTGGCTCGACTTTATTGATAAGAAAGCTGGCCGTTACCGTGCCGGTATCATCGTCGGTAATCGCCTTGATGGTGTGGTCTTTATCGCGCCAAGCCATGATTTGCCTGCCCGTTCATGGCTGTCAAACTTGTTTGCATCAAATAGTCTGACTGATGAGGAGCGTTATAGCTTGTTGGTTGGGCAACCCGGCCAAGGTCAACAAGACTGTGGTTCGATCATCTGCTCCTGCTTTGGTGTTGGCGAAAACACACTAAAAGATGCCATCGGCAGTGGCCATGTGAAAACGGTGGAAGAAATCGGCGCTAAGCTCAATGCCGGGACCAACTGTGGTTCCTGTGTTCCGGAGTTGAAAAAGCTGCTCGGTCACTAATCACGACAATATGCCATTTGGAGCCGGAAGAGGGCGAGCCATCCTCTTCCGGTTTTTTTTTCGCTCATAAAACTTTAGGTTTCTTTTTAATCCGGAATTTGGCCGCGCTTAGTGGTTGGAAATGCTATCAGCGGGCGCTTTGCTAACCGTGAATTATTCAAAACGCTTTATTTATCTTTGACGGCTCAGGGCATGGTGTTGTTAGTATTTTGGCAGTGCGAAAGTAACTCTATCGTCGCATCATTATCTATTTTCTGATGGCCTCATTTGGTTTTACCACGGTTTCATCCACCCAAAATTGGGTGTGGAACGCTCCCAACGTGCAGGTGCAGCCACCTAGCTTCCTCAATGAATATTGGAATGTTCAATTTTGGCTATGCTCTCGGTGCCTGGGCAGGTGGGGCAACAATCGCTGCTGACTTTGGGCTTGCCTCAGCGAATTGGGCAGGGGGCTATCCTCTCGTTTTCTGCATTGGCTCTAGCATTGATTGCAGGTTGTACTGCTGACAAGGAACGAACTGAAGTCACTGAATGGGGAATGCGTCACATGCACTCACAACGTTGAGTCGTTGTAGTGCACTGTATTGGGAAATAAGTATCTCATTGGTGCATTTCATTTCTGGCTTGAATATGTTTCTTATATATTTATGTTTATAAACAATTGGTTATAAAATTGGCATCAAGGTTGCTAATTACCAAGCCAGTGACTCTGCAACGACGCAGCCATTTAAATTCGGTAAATAACTATTAATCAAGGTAACGAAGCCATGTTCCCATGTAGAAGGAGCGTGGCTTTTTTTTTGCGAGGATAAACAATGCCAAAAATGAAAAAACTGACTGCTTTGACCGGACTGGCGATGAGCCTGAGCGGTTTTGCTTTTGCCCCAGCCACTGCACAGGCGGAAGATGCGTTTATGGAAGCCCTGACTGGCGGTAAAGTCAGCTTTTCAGCGCGCGCTCGTTACGAGGCAGTTGATGATGGAAACCCCCTGACTGATGATGCGGATGCGTACACCTTACGTACTACATTGGGTTACAAAACCGGTGCATACCACGGTTTCAGTGGTTTTGTTGAGTTTGAAGACGTTTCTCATCTGGGTTCAGACAAGTTCAATGCGGCTGGTACCAATGGCGAGCCTGGCTATGCTGTTGTTGCCGATCCTGAAGGCACCGAAGTAAATCAGGCCTATCTGGCCTATGACAATTTCGACACCACCTTTAAACTTGGTCGTCAAATCGTGACTTACCGTGAAGCACCGTTCCATCGTTATATCGGTACCGTTGGCTGGCGCCAGAACTGGCAAACCTTTGATGCCTTCAGCATCGTCAATAAATCTTTACCAAACACGACATTGAGCTATGCCTACCTGAACCAGGTACACACCATTTTTGGTGAAGATGCCAACGTGGCTCCACTGATCAACGATGGTGATATCGATATGGATAGCCACCTGTTCAATATCCAGTACACAGGTCTGCCAATTGGTAACTTAGAAGGTTATGCCTACCTACTGGATTATGAAGACGCTTTTGATGACAACAAAAACTCAACTGCGACCTATGGTTTGAGACTGGCCGGTGCGCAGCCTGTCAATGACGCATTCAAAGTGGTCTACACAGTTGAGTATGCGACTCAGGATGATTACGCTGATGGCGAAATGGATGAACAAGACTACTACTTGTTAGAACTGGGCGGCGTTTATAAAGGTTGGTTATTGAAGCTGTCTCATGAAGTTCAGGAAGGTGATGGTGTTGATGCCTTCAGAACGCCACTGGGTACTAACCATGCTTTCCAAGGTTGGGCAGATAAATTCCTTAATACTCCTGCAGCAGGTCTGGAAGACACCTACGTTACCCTGGTAGGTAATGTATTTGGTGCCAAACTGGTTGCTCAATACCATGACTTCGAGACTGATGAGGGAAGTCTGGATGCCGGTGATGAGTTTGACATCATGCTGCAGAAAACCTTTAAAGAGCATTACACTCTGGGCGTGAAATACGCTGACTACAATGCCGATGATGAATTTGGCGGTACTGATACCGAAAAATTCTGGCTGTGGGGTGAAGTAAAATTCTAAGTTGTCGTGATTTAGTGAGAAAAGCCGGGCGATGCCCGGCTTTTTTTTGCCTGAAATCTAAGTCTACCCAGATAGGTCTGCTTGCACCAAACTTAAGCGGGGCCGGTGTTTGCACCAGATTCGACCATTATGACTGGTGATACTCCCTCAAATTGTGCTGCGCATAGCGTAGTTGTTTATCTATGTTGCTGAAATACAAAGATAATATTTTTGGCACAGCTTATGCAGAATCCTGATTAGTAATCAACCACGCAGGAGCAGTGTTATGGGCTATGTCATCGATCTGGTGTTTCTTCTGAAAGAGTTGGTGAAATTAGCGTTCATGGTCATGATTTCACCGCTGGGACTCATGGCTGGGGCATTGGTTGCCTGGGAGTAACCGCTCCCCGGTTTTTTTGTTCATTGGAGAACAACGATGTATCCGATGTTTGTTGCTGGCCTCACCGTCGTAGGCCTTGTTGCTCTCATGCTTCGTGTTGTCGCGTTGAAGCGTGAAGAGAAAACCCGCATTGAGCATGGCATTTTACTGACAGTACATCTCAAACGCATTATTGATAGCTGTCAGAAACACCGTGGCACCAGTAATGCGCTGAATCAGGGCAATGTTAAGGTCAAACCGCAACTGGTGAATCTGCAAGGCGATATTGATCGTCTGATTTCAAGTAATGAAAGCCAGCGCTTAAAAGGTTTCCCGCAGTGGGAGTCTTTTACCGAGCATTGGCCACGCTTGAAAAAGCACGCGCTGGCCGGTGATCTGAAATCACACAACCTGGTGCGTCAGCATAGTCTGATGATAGATGGCCAGTTATCGCTACTCGATGATGTGATGCGTGATCATGATCTGCACAGGATGATGCTGGATCGCTGGACCCGCGTGTCTGAAGTCTGTCTGGATACGCTCCGCGTCGCAGAAACGGTGGGGCAGACCCGCGCTGTGGGTGCCGGTATCTGTGCTCGTGGTGTGTGTGCCGGGGCTGATCGCATCATTCTCGATTTTCTGCGGATCTCGGTGCAAAGCACCACCCATGAGTTGGTCAAGCAGATCAATGCCATCAAAAATGATGATCTACATGGCACGCTGCAGACCGCATCCAAGTCCATTGATGACAGCATCAATAAACTGCTGCAAATGGTAGAAGGCGATGTCATGAAAGACGGCCAGCTACACGTCGACAGCAACGATTATTTCAATATTTCAACCCGGGCGATTGATGAGGTGCTGAAAGTCTTTGGCATCATTATTCATTACGCCTCTCAACAACATACTCGAATGATATGAGCAGCGTCGCTATGAATTCTGTATCTACTATTAACACGATCGTTATCAGTGAACAGCCAGAGGTCAGTGCCAAGCTGAACACGGCATTGGCAGAAACTGATTACAAGATTGTTTTCGAAGGCTCGACTCTTCAGGAACTGTTGTCGTTAAACTGGCAGGTCGAACCGGATCTGATTATCGCCGTGCTGAACACCAGCGACAGTCAGGTATTAAGCAAATTTAAAGTCATTAACGAGCAGTTTCCGCTGCCGATTGTGATCTTCACCCATGATGATCGTGATGATGCGATTGAGCAGGCCATTCAGGCTGGGGTCAGTGCCTATATTGTCGATGGCTTTCGTGAAGACCGTGTCTTACCGATCCTGAGAACGGCCATTGCCCGTTTCCGTCAGTATCAATCGATGCAGAAGCACATTAAAGAGCTGAAAACCTCGCTGGCGGATCGCAAGGTGATCGATAAAGCCAAAGGCTTGATCATGGAGCAGCGTCATTGCAGCGAAGACGAAGCCTACCGTTTACTGCGAACCTCAGCGATGAACCAGAACATGCGTCTGGCGCAACTGGCGCAAAATATTCTGGCCACAGCCAGCCTGCTCGAACCTAAGAAAAACGCCTGAACTGGCCGCACCACGGCTGTGCAGTGGTGCAGTAGATCAAACTAAAACCGTGCATATCAAAGCCGGTTGATCTTTTAAGAAAACACAGTAAGTTACTGAAAAATAACGATTAGCTTTATAGGTATATGGTTGGCATATTATCTGCTAACACATACCTGAGTCACAACCCAACGGCGGGTAATCTCTTACTACGTAATTACAGGATAAAGACGTCCTTATTGGCCATGCCAATGAGCACGTCTTTTTTTTTGGAAAAAATTCGGGAGCAGATAATGCTAAAAAATTCTTTATCCATGACACGCCGCAAGCTGGTAAAAACACTGGCTGCTGCGAGCCTGGTCTTCAGCACGGGTCTGGTGTCAGTGAGCACCGCCTATGCCGCACCAGGTGACGTTGAAAAGCCTGACCTGAAATTCGTCTTTATCAAACTGACCGATATGGCGCCGTTGGCCATTGCTTATGAAAAGTTCTTCTTTGAAGATGAAGGACTTTACGTCACGCTGGAAGCGCAGGCTAACTGGAAAGTACTCCTGGACGGCGTGATCGACGGCACATTGGACGGTGCACATATGCTCGCAGGTCAACCCTTGGGGGCAACCATCGGTTTTGGTACCAAGGCCGACATCATCACCGCTTTCAGTATGGATCTGAATGGCAACGGCATCACCGTTTCCAACGAGATCTGGGAACAGATGAAACCGAACATTCCGAAAGGAGAGGATGGTAAACCGGTTCATCCCATTAGTGCCGAAGCGCT
>JASBUF010000065.1 GCA_030148085.1 Methylophaga sp.
GATTCAGGCAGAAGGCTTTAGAACATTGAAAGAAGGTCAGAACGTCACCATGCAAGTGACACAGGGACAAAAAGGACCGCAAGCGGAAAACGTTGTCCCCGGATAATGTACTGCATATAAGAATTCAAAAGCCGGTCGGCATAAGTTGACCGGCTTTTTTTATGTCCAGATTTTAATGAGCCCGAATGAGAGTATTTAGTTTTCGACATTTCCGAATTCTTTTCCTGCTGATCCTGCTGATTTTTGTGCTGATTTATACCCAGGAACAAAAACGTGCTACCACCTCATGGTATCAGCCGGTTAATGTCATTATTTTCCCGATAAACGGCGATCAGCACCCGGCCACTTCTTCCTATATCAACGACCTTTCTGCAGATAACTTTGAGGATATTGATGCATTCTTTACTCGAAGCGGTGATAACTATGATCTGGCTGTCGCGCAGCCAATCATTACCCATCTGGGGCAGGAAGTGAACGCTTTGCCACCCCCAAAGAGCCCGGGGATGCTCGGTGCAGCCTGGTGGAGTCTGAAGCTTCGCTACTGGGCCTACCAAAACACACCGGATAATGTCTCCAATCAGAATCGAATCCGGCTGTATGTCATCTACCATCAAGCTGGTAAGCAAGCCCGCCTGGATCATTCACTGGGCTTACAAAAAGGCCTTATCGGTGTCATTCACGCCTTTGCGAGCACCCGACAGAATCAACAAAACGCCGTAGTGATGGCGCATGAAATTTTGCACACGCTGGGCGCCACTGATAAATACGGACCGGACAATCTACCAGACTACCCTGACGGTTATGCTGAGCCGGATAAAAAGCCACTGTATCCGCAACGCTATGCCGAGATCATGGCCGGTCGAATAGCCATCAATGACAATGAAGCCCGAATGCCTACCAGTCTGAAAGCAGCCCGTGTGGGTGCGTTGACGGCGCAGGAAATCAACTGGCTGTCCCCCTGAGCCCCCGGACTCATGACATCAGGAAACTGAGTGGCACAAAGATTAGGATCTAACCTAATTTTGTCATAGTTGAATCTTGTCTAAAACAAAATACCCGGAAAATAACAGTCACAGCCTGTTAAGTCATTTTGAGCTTGCGACGAGGACGATTTCCCGCAGATCAATGCTTGAGAACACACTGAGAATATATTGACATAACAATCTGTTTATGCTGTATTTATTCAATGATTCAGCGAAGTTACCGATTCCGGTTCTACCCAACCCGGGCGATGCAGCAACAGTTGGCCATTGAGTTTGGTCACGCCCGGTTCGTTTACAACTTCGCACTCAACGCCAGAAACAAGGCCTGGCAGCGCCGCAAGCAATCACTCAACTATGTCGGTCTGTCAAAACTCATTGGCCAAATTAAAAAGACCAGCCGCTTTGATTTTCTGAAGCAGGCCACTGCCGTTTGTCATACCCAGAAACTGATTGATTTGGACAAGGCGTTCAAGGCCTTTTTCGATGGCCGTGCCCGCTTTCCGAAATTTAAATCCAGGCATGGCAAGCAATCCATCCGCTACCAGCTCGACCAGCGTCATATTGCCAGAACCTTCAGCAATACACCGGGTGCAGAATCACTCCAGCTGCCCAAGCTGGGCAAACTGAAACTGCGCTGGTCCCGGCGCGTCGCCGGGGTGCCCAAGATGGTGACGTTAAGCAAAACTGCTTCAGGTAAATTCTATGTCTCGTTCAGCTGCGAGGAAGTATTTGAGGCCAGGCCGGCAGCGCCTATGGCCGTGGGGCTGGATGTCGGCATCAAGGAGTTGGTCACCATTTCAACCGGCGAGAAAATCGTGTCGGTGAAATCGTACCACAAGGCCCAGCGTAAGCTGGCCAGGCTGCAGCGGGTTTTAGCCCGTCGCAAGAATGGGTCAAATCGAAGACAGGCAATACGCCTGAAAATAGTACGGTTGCACGAACGTATTGCCGATAGTCGGCGTGATTTTCACCACAAGACCAGTTCCAGGCTTATTAGCGAAAACCAAGTTATTTGCCTGGAGGATTTGAACGTGAAAGGTATGGTGAAAAATCACAAACTGGCCAGGGCGTTGTCTGATAATGCCTTGGGTGAGCTCCGGCGTATGCTGGAATACAAGGCCGGCTGGGCCGGCCGTGATATTGTCGTGATTAACCGCTGGTATCCTAGTAGCAAAACCTGCTCCTGTTGCGGGCATAAGCTTCAGACATTGCCGCTCTCAGTCAGGCAATGGCGTTGCCTCGAGTGTGAGACTTTGCACGACAGGGACATCAACGCGGCGAACAATATCTTGAGTGAAGGTTTAAAACAGTACCGTGAGGTGCACGGAAACTGCCCAGTTTGGGCTAACGGACAGGGAGTTCGCCGCGTAGCGTAGCCTTTAGGCTGCGCCCGACGCCTTCGGGCTGAGGTGGACGTTGAACTGTCAATCGATTCTAATTACAGATTATTTGCCGGGAGCAAATGTTCTGGAATTATTTTCGAACTCCGATGACTTGACTGCCATACCGCATCGGCGACAATGGAGAAAAGTAATGGCAGCAATGCTGCTGCCATAGGCAAAAGGACACTATTATGAAAGCGAGAGCATTCGTGACTTTATTGCTTCTCAGCCCGCTATTGACGATCAATACTGCCAGTGCCGACTGGGATACCATGCTCAATGATCTGAAACAGGCTGGCAAAACCCTGTTACCCGGTGAACAAAATACTGCCACTACACTTGACAGCAGCACCATGGTTTCAGGCCTGAAAGAAGCGCTCAGTGTGGGCAGCAAGCGGGCAATCGAGACTGTCAGTCAGACTGACGGCTATCTGGGTAATCCGCAGATTCGCATTCCCCTTCCACCTCAGGTCGAGAAAGTAGGCAGCCTGATGCGCCAGGTCGGCATGAGTGACCTGGCTGATGAATTTCAAACCAGTATGAACCGTGCTGCAGAGGAAGCTGCACCGGAAGCAACCTCGATCATGGTTGATGCCATCAAAAACATGACGATTGAGGATGCCAGGAATATTCTCAATGGTCCCGATAATGCCGCCACCCAATATTTTCGTGAGCAAACCAGCGGTCGTTTAACAGAACTGTTCAAGCCCAGTATTGAGAACTCGCTGGATCAGGTTGGCTCAACCCGCTATTACAAC
>JASBUF010000066.1 GCA_030148085.1 Methylophaga sp.
CGTTCAGCGGGATTATTTTTCAGACCAGGAACAAAGTCTGGAACAGGGTGAAAACCAGGTTGGCGGTTTGTCTCTGGCTGCCGCCCTGACCTTTGCCATGCTGGTGGTGGCCGTGTCGGATTTGACGGTCTATCTGCTCAATCTGTTACCCCTTGGCATCGACTTCAGCCTGCTACGCTATCTGTTTATCACTTTATATTCGATTATTCCGGCAACCCTGCTGCCGGTTCAGATGAAAAAGCTCAACGGTGGACAGAGTATGGGCTTTGTACTGGCACTGGTTTTCTTCGCCACCATCGCCGCCGGCGCAGATGTCGCAACGCTTCTGGCACATGCACCGATTCTGCTGGTGTTTGTGTTTATCGTACTCCTGGTGCACTGGCTGGTGGTGTTTATTGGTGGCCTGCTGTTGAACCGCTTGCTGAAAAATCAGTCGCTCAAGCTGTCATTACCGGAACTCATTATTGCCTCTAACGCAGCCGTACTCGGTGCTACCACGGCACCAGCCCTGGCTGTCGCCCGCGGCTGGGGTACGCTTGTCACGCCCGGCATTCTGGTCGGGGTCGCCGGTTATATTGTGGGTACCCCACTCGGTTTATTGATTTATTCCTGATGGTAGCCCGCAACCACCCTCTGATTCATGCTCCTATCAGCCACCAACTAGTGTTAATATCCTGCGCTTGTGCGTCAAAACGTGGACTGGCTCACAAAAATAATTCCAATAAAAACCCAAATCTACAGGAGGTTGATTTGAACACCAAGCTAATCATTTTAGCTGCCGCAGGATTGATGCTCTCAGGCTGCGCCACCATCGTAAATGATCCCAATATTCCAGTTACCGCTTCATTCTCAGACGGCAGTGAAGGTCAATGCCAGTTTCAGAACAAACGCGGTGCATGGACAGCGAATATGCCCGGTACCGTGATGATCAGACGCTCTGATGACTCACTTATTTATCGCTGTGAAACTGAGGATGGCAGAAAGTCTACGGGCTCTATCACCAGTGAAATCGAATCCGGCAAACTCGCTGCCAGTGTGATTTTCTGGGATCTGGGCATCACAGATGCCATCACAGATAAGCACCGTACCTATCAGGGCAATGTCGTGATCCCGATCAAAAAGGCTGATGAGCCGATTGAGGAAGCATCTAAGGGCGCTAACGCCAGTTGAGCCCATACGTTCAAAAAGCCCGGTGGACTATCCTGTCTGCCGGGCTTTTTTGTGTCTGTTAGAACATTGAATTCTGTTTATCTGTCCCAATGTTGTTAGCTTGATCAAACAACCGGTATAGCCCGCAAGGCTGTCACAAATGAAAAATGACTAAAAAAGCATTGTTATATCGCATCGAATTTATCCAGGGTGGTCAGCGCTATGAGCTTTATGCCCGTGAGCTCAGCCAGGGAAGCCTGTTCGGTTTTATCGAAATCGGCGATTTTGTCTGGGATACGCATACCAGTGTTGTGGTCGACCCCAGTCATGAAAAGCTCAAGGATGAATTTGCCGATGTAAACCGGACTTATATTCCAATGCATGCAGTGCTGCGG
>JASBUF010000076.1 GCA_030148085.1 Methylophaga sp.
GGATCAAGCCGCTCTGCCAGTCTGTCTGGCAGGCTGTTATTTTTGTCCAGCCAGGCACTGGACTGTTGTTCCAGCAGACGGGCGACCAGCTCAAGATATGTATCAAGATTGCCCGGCTTTGGGACCATGCCCTTTAATGCCTCGGCGGGGTTGATGCTATCGGCATGTGCGGCTGGCATCAGCCAGGAACCCACACGGCCCAAGCTCCCGGTAATTTGATCACTTAGTGGTACGGTCGGGAGTTTTGGCTTCCCCTCGCTATTAAAACCGAACAGATCACGAAACTCGGGGTCGACTTCCAGTGGCAAAGGCGTAAAACTTGGCGGTACCGACTCAGCCATCAACAGGCGAGCGAGCCTGCGCAGTCCGTCACGGGTGATTTCCAGACCATATTCCGGCCCCAGCGCATCTAGTGCACGCAGTGCGTCACCACCTGCCAGAAACGCGGCCAGTCTAAAGTCAACTTCCAGCCCCGGTGTGTCCAGACCTTCGAGTATGCCCATCAACGGGCGCAAGCGATCCCATGTAGTCAGGAACAATTCGCGAACCGGATCAGAGTCGGGGTCATCAATTGTCAGTGCCTCGGCAATCGCGTGCCTTGCATCCAACAGCACACCGAATAACTCAAGACGCAGGGCACGCGAGTCCGTAGATTGAGCCAGCATCGTAATGATGGTGGTCAGGAAGCCATCTAACTCATCTTCAAGGGTTTGCCATTCAGCTAATTCGCTGTCATCCAGAATGGGCTCAGGTGATACATTGGCGACTGCAGGCGGTTGAACCTGGAAAGCCAGCCAGGCTCTGACGCCGGTTTCTTCGGTTTGAATGCGGCTAATATGGGTGCGCTCAACCAGGGACGGCTCACCATCCGGGCCCAGCAACTGTTCGATCAATTCATCAAGACTGTTAAGTGGCCCCGCCAGATCAACTTTGACGCTTTTCATGCGTGGCAGCACCAGCGCATCAGCAATGAGTTTGACGGGTTTGCTCAACAGGCCGGGGCTATTATCCGGACGTGACAGTTCGATGGAGTCAGGCACAAACTCGATAGCCAGTCCCGATTCTGTCACTTGGGGCGTCAGTTTGAGGGCAAGACGTCCCAGCCACGGTTTGGGGCCGCGGCAAACACCGAGCACGTGAGCACCAGTGGTAGCGGTCAATGCCATGCCGACGGACAGTTTGTCACCATCAACTGCGACCTGCACATCGGACAATTCCAGCTGGTTACAGAGGTCGTTGCGGAGCGTGCTCTGGCCCTTGTCATCAAGTTCAAGCACGTGGCTAATCGCAGACTGCAAATGAGTGGTTTCAGCCAGCAAGGGGATTTCCACTTCGTCCGCAGATAATGCGTTCGAACTGAATAAGATGAAAAGCAGCCATCCAATGTGCTTCATTCGATGCTCCAGTGGTAAGAGCGAGATGACTCGCGGGGTGTGCCCGGTCCTGATTCTGGGCTGCGATATTATCCGCGCTTTTTAGATAACTGTCATAAAATTTAGCGTGGGATCACGCTAACGTTGAGCGCGGTCGAGGAGGAGGGCGGGAGACAAGCAATATACTGAATTAAAACCTAAACCTGTAAGCAGCCTTTAGCTGATTTTCGAAAGTAACCCGCGAACCTCGTCAGCTTCTAATGGCCTCACCAGACGATCGACTTCCTTACCCTCGTATAGGAGTATTAAAGTCGGCCAAAGCTTAACCTTGAAAAGACGCCCCAGTCGTTTGCCTTTGCCGTCATAGATTCTGATATAACGCAGTTCTGAATGTTCAGCGAATGCTTCTTTTATGGCAGGCGTGGCGGCCTGGCAATGCCCACACCAAGGCGCACCAAACTCAAGGAGAGTGTTACCGGTCAACTCGGCAATTTGTTCAATTGTGAAGGTTTCTTCTGAGTAAGTAGGATTAAAGCCAATCATTGATTTTCAACCGAAAAATCAAAAGGTCAGACATTATCACTTACCTTATCAATCGTGTCTGACCCCTTTGATCTTGAAACCCATGAGGGTCGGGATGAACTGGAATTACAGGTTAGGTAGTGCCTTCGCAAGCTTTCAATTGGGTCATGGCTTCTTCAAGCTTAGTCGAGGAAACCAAATACCATTCCGTAATGGTTCTCAATGAGTCTGCAGCGTTCTCTAACTGAATTATGTCAACACATATATTTTGTTTCGCAAGCCCGCTTTTACCTCTCAGACTTCCTTTCTCTCTGGTCCAAGTATCTTCCGAAATGGCCCAAACAGAGTGAACAACTCGATTTCTGAATTCTTCTGCGGTATATAGAGCTCTTCGCGAGAGGTCGATGTCAGCGCCAAAATGGTTCTTGGATTTTCGGGGAAATAACGCAACCATCAAATCAACTTTCTGCCGATAGCTCATTGCGGCCATCACAGCATATCTATCATCCATCTCGTCTAGATCGAGAAGCCCAGCCAAGATTTCTGACACCCATAACTCAACTTGCTGAAACCTAACAACGATGTGTCCGATGGCAGCAAAAAGCCGGGTTTTGTCTTCTTCTGTGAGCGCTAACTTCGAGTCCATGGAATTACCGAACATTTAAACAAGGGGCTACGCGGTATGGCAGTCTCACCAACGATAGTGAGCAAACTTAATTTTATTGTTGGAAGATTCAATGTTTGAGGCCTAAATATTTGGAAAACTTAACCTCCAACTGCTTTAGTTCATCAGCAAGTTCTTTTTTTATGACAGCCTGTTTTTGTAGGTTGGAAGATCTTTCATCACCAACAGGAAGATCTTCAAGCATAGACTTTAAAGCTCTCAACTTGTTTGACAATTCCCACAAACGTTCATTGTAATTGTGAACTTCATCATCAAAAACAAACCTTATACCTCTGGTGCCAATAAGGTATTTTCGTTCTGCTTCATCTGTGACTTTACCTGTAGTCATAATCGAGCCAAGAAAATCTCTAATCGCCTCGAATTGTGAGTATCTTCTATCAAAAAGCTCATGTTTTAACCTTTTTTGGTTTGTACTCCATTGAAGATAAGCAATAGCAGCACCAGCAATCGCTATTGTTGGTACTAACAGTGCAGAAAGGACATCAACAAAAGATTGAGCCACTCTATCTGCTGTCTTTAATAGGTTAATTTCAATATTCATGCTCTAACAGTGTGTGAATAAGGCTGGTGATTTCATAATAATTATTTGCGTGAAACAGTCACTGTTAATTTTCGAATTAGGTGAAGTGGCAGGTAACTTTGGCGCATTAGTTCAACATGTTCATTTCCATATATGTTTACTCTTGGCTCTTCCAAGCCTACAAAGGCTGTGGCTCTCCCTGATGCTGCCGCTTAAGTAAAACATACAACGCCCCGGTTCCACCATCCTCGACAGTTGCACTACAGAAGGCCAGCACAGCCGGGCTTTGCCGAAGCCAGTAATTGATTTTGCTTTTGAGTATGGGCTTGTTGTCTCTTGAGCCCCAGCCTTTGCCATGAATGATGCGAACACAGCGGATCTGCTGTTGCTGGCAGAGGTAGAGAAACTGACCCAGGGCGGGTTCTGCCTTGGCGATGGTCATGCCGTGCAGGTCGAGTTCGGCTTCCAGGTGGACTTTGCCGGTACGGAGTTTGGAGAAGAGTTTGTGTTGAATGCCGGGGCCGCGGTATTCAAGGTATTCCTCATTGCCGACGGTGTCGGGGGCGAACATATCGGAAAAGGCCTGACCGGTCACTTCATGCTCAATAGTGCGTTTACGGCGGGTTTTGACTTCGGGTTTGGGGCGCTCGACAAGCTGACTGTTGTGGCGGATCGGGGTGGCATCGCGCATTTCTTCACGAAACAGCGCAAAGTCATCATTCTCCTTTTCTTTCTGCCTGTCAGCCATGAGCGGGATAAAACCTGAGTCCGGGTGAGGTAACTGAATCTTATTGTGCCAGATGCCGCTTGTGTAAAAAACGGCTTTTGATTTAACATGCCAGTCACTTGTCGGGGTGCCCGAGCGGAATTTTCCGTGGAGGCTGAGATGAAACCCGTTGAACCTGAAGAAGTTAAGACTTCCGTA
>JASBUF010000041.1 GCA_030148085.1 Methylophaga sp.
TTTATACTCGGTTCTACTGATTATCAGTACGGGGTGAGAGATGACAACAGCACAGCTAAATCGTCAGGGAACGAGCCATATCCATCTGTCTTTCAGCCATGAAAGGCTGGAAACGCTTATACGTGAAGGCAAACTTCACGCTTCCGACTTTAACTGTCTAGATAGATTGTCCAAGCGCACAGTTTGGGGGCTATTGCTCGCCATTGCTGCGAGAAAACTGCCATGAGTGCGGTCAGTCAGCCGGACTGGCGACGTGAATGCCTGATCAGTGCCAATCGTCAGTTGGAAAGTGTTTATCAACGCAGACCTACACCGTGTCTGGCCTTGCAGATCAGCCGTAACTATCGACTCTTGTTAGTGCATTACGAACAGCCCGATATCAAGCAACTCTGGCAGCAGCTGTCAAAACGCTGGTGGGATAAATACTGCCATCAGCGCCAGATGCCGGATTTGGCAATGCACGATCTTTCCCTATTTTAATTAACCAAGGAGTGTTTAATGGCCGCCTCTGCCTGTCGCCCACAAACTTTATTTGAATCTTCTACCGTTGCTATTCAGCATTGCGCTGACTGTCAAATGGTGCACCTGACCATGGGCTCGATCACCATGCGCATGTCAGAACAGCATTTCTCACAGTTTTCGCAAGACATCAGTAAAGGCTTCTTTGAGTTCAGTTCTGAAGTCAGCCCTCAACCGAGTATGCGTTTAATGATGTGACATTTAAGCAACAACGAATCACTTTTATTACAAATGTAACAAAAGTTAATGATAATGATTCGCACTCTATGTATAATCTCCCTTGCTTTTTTTATGAGGATAGGAGAGCTAGAGTGAAATTTAAACGTACACTACTGGCGGCTACGCTGATGTCAGCGATGACTGCCACTCATGCTGCGGCCCCGAGTAATGAAGAAATCTGGCAATTGCTGCAAGAAATGAAGCAAGAGCTGAACTCGGTTAAACAGCAAAATGAAGATCTAAAAGCGCAAAACGTCGAGCTTAAACAACAAGTTGAAGCCACCGAAGCTAAAGCGCAGGAAGCAACTGAAGCAGCAGAAGCGGTTGCGGTTGCCAGCGAAGAAGCGATCAAAACCGCAGCGGCCAAAGACAGCAAAACCTCTATCGGTGGCTACGGTGAACTGCATTACAACAACCTGGAAAACCAAGCGAATTCTGACGATGATGTAGATGAGCTTGATTTCCACCGTTTCGTGTTGTTCTTTAACCACGAGTTTAATGACCGTCTGCGCTTGTTTACCGAACTGGAACTGGAACACTCTCTGGCTGGTGAGGGTAAAGAAGGTGAAGTCGAACTCGAACAAGCCTACATTCAATATGACATCAACGATAAGCACCGTGTAAATGCTGGTTTGTTCCTGCTACCAATCGGTCTGCTGAACGAAACCCACGAGCCAAACACCTTCTATGGTGTTGAGCGTAACAGCGTTGAAAACCGAATTATCCCAACTACTTGGTGGGAAGGTGGTGTGATGTTCTCAGGTGAACTAGCACAAGGTTTCTCATATGATGTGGCCGCTACCGGTGGCCTGAAAACCAGTGCTGGCAGCAACTACGCTGTTCGTAGTGGACGTCAAAAAGTTTCTGAAGCACTGGCCGATGATTTTGCCTACACCGCGCGCCTGAAATGGACAGGTATTCCTGGTGTAGAGCTGGCATCCTCTATCCAGTACCAGGAAGATATTACTCAAAGCCTAGATGCTGACGCGGGTAGTGCCTTCCTGTGGGAAGCGCATGCTGCGATTCAGAAAGGTGACTTCGGTCTGCGTGCTTTGTACGCCACCTGGGATCTGGACGGTGATGGACCAGAGTCTGTGGGTGCTGATGAGCAAACCGGCTGGTATATTGAACCGTCTTACAAGCTTCTCGACAATGTTGGTGTTTTCACTCGTTACAGCGAGTGGGATAACCAGGCGGGTAACTCCTCTGACTCTGAAGTTGAAGAATGGACGGTTGGTATCAACTGGTGGTTGGATCCACAGGTAGCGGTTAAGTTCGATTATCAGGATCAAGATGCTGAAGATGAAAGCAACGAATATGATGGCTTCAACGTCGGTATTGGCTATCAGTTCTAAGTCTTAACTGATGCAGGTGTGGTGATGGTAAACAGCATAAAACGACAAACTCTGGTCTCGCTAGTGGCAGCTGCGTTGCTGTTTGTCATCACCACCACCGTCAGTGCACGCGGTGTGTATCAGACCAATGATGATTTCCTCAGTGAGGTCTTCAATCAGCAAGTGCCAAAAAGCGATGTCGTCTGGATGAAAGGTGAGGTGCGTGATCGCGTAGCCGAGATTCTGGGCCACAATTATTCCGGTCTGCGCATTCGCTACTGGATGAAAGATGGGCGCAGTGCGTGGATTCTGGAAGAAATCGGTAAGGAAGAGCCCATCACCTTTGGCATCGTAGTGAATGGCGACAAAGTAGAGCAGGTGAAGGTATTGGCCTACCGTGAAAGTCGCGGTTGGGAGGTACGTCATCCCGCATTTACCCAACAATTCAGCGACGCCAAGCTGGAAAACAATAAGTTGGATCGGCATATTGACGGCATAACCGGAGCGACTTTATCAGTCAGGGCTATGACAGCAGTCGTGACACTGGCATTATATCTGGATGATTTTGTCAGCACATAGAGTTCACTCATGAATCGCAGAATGCGAAACCTGCACCGCAGCATGGGCGTGGCAGTCGCCATCTTTTTACTGCTGTTCGCCGCTACCGGCGTCATGCTTAATCACTCCGCACAATTTCAGTTAAATCAACGCTACATCAGCTCGAACTGGCTGATGGCCCATTATGGTATCGGCAAGGTCGAGCCGGATGCGGTATTTTTGCTTGATAACAAAATCATTTCGCAATTCGATACCCAGTTATTTATTGACGCGTCCCCCGTTACCCATATAGATCGGCCTGTGCTGGGTGGTATCACGTTGGATGATCTGATCGTGTTGGCGACCGACCAAGCCTTGGTTTTATTGACACGTGACGGCGAGTTTATCGAACGTATGGGGGCTGAGGCGGGCACACCCGCACCGATTCAGAATATTGGCACCTACCATGGTGAGCCGGTCATTCAGGCACGTAGTGGTATGTGGCGCAGTAACTTTATGCTGGATGTCTGGGAACCGATGTCCTTGCAGGGCGTCTCATGGAGTAAGCCGCATCCGATGCCGGACAGCGTGGCGAAGCAACTCGAAGCGTTCTTTTATGGTAAAGGCGTTTCTGTCGAGCAGTTACTTATCGATATCCATAATGGCCGTATTCTTGGCGCCGTCGGCGTCTGGCTGGTAGACATCATCGGCATACTGCTGCTGGTGCTGTCATTTACCGGCTTATGGATGTGGGGCAGAAGGTTGTAATAAATCACCGGTATACTTTGATGACCGGTCAGGGAGGAAACAACAGCAAATGAGGCAGGCAGATTTTCCGTATTTGCCGAAGGACTTTATCGAGACCCATGAAGGTCTTATCTTTGCTGTGGTCAGCTATCACCCGCATCAACACAAAGTCGGCTGTTTCCTTCGCTATGTTCGCCATGGCGATGGCTGGCAGAAAGTTGATACCGAGCAGGCCAACCGTCTTCTGGCCCGCCACTATCCGCAATACTTGTTCAAGTCCCGTCAGTTCGACGCGGAATTTCACGCCGTTGATATCGACGCTATCTCCCAGCATCACCGTCCTGAGCAGCGCCTTAAAGCTTTTCTTTCACAGAACACGCCCAATGACGATCTCGAAGCTAAACTGCAGAAACTTCTCACTATTTTGGTGCAGTTCGGTGTGGATTGTGACTTTTTGGGGCTGACCGGCTCCATGCTGATAGGTCAGCAAAAAGTGGGATCCGATATTGATCTGGTGGTTTATGGCCGTGACGCTTTTCATCAAACACGCGATGCCGTCAGGCAGGCTGTGGTTTCAGGGCTGATTGAGGAGTTGGATTTATCGCTGATGCGTGACAATTTTCAGCGCCGCGGCGGTGAGCTGAATTTTGAAGAGTTTGCTTGGCATGAATCTCGCAAATTCAATAAAGCAGCAATTGATGGCACCAAGTTTGATATTGGCATGGTCTGTCTGCCTAGAGAACTGGAACACGACCATCATCACTACATTAAACAGGGCGTTTCCACGATCAAAGCCGTGGTGCTTGATGATCAGCGCGCATTTGATTTTCCTGCCCACTATCGGATTGATAATGAAATGACACCGGAAGTGGTGTCATTTACTCATACCTATGTCGGACAGGCGCTGGCAGGCGAGACTATCGAGGTGACGGGTGCTGTGGAATGCGACTCTGCCTCAGGTCAACGGCGGCTGGTGGTGGGGTCAACGCGAGAAGCTATTGGTGAATACATAAAGGTGTGTAGATAATTATGAGCGAAGTGGATAACGCCGCAAAAGCGGATATTGGCCTGGTTGGTCTGGCTGTGATGGGACAGAACCTGGTATTGAATATGAACGACAACGGCTTCACGGTGTCGGTCTACAACCGTACCACCAGTAAAGTCGATGAATTTATGGAAGGGCCCGCCAAGGGAACCAATATCCTCGGTTTCCATGATCTCAAATCCTTTGTGGAAAGCCTGAAAGCGCCGCGTCGGGTCATGCTGATGGTCAAAGCCGGGCCGGTGGTCGATGCCTTTATTGAACAACTGGTGCCATATCTTGATACCGGCGATATCATCATTGATGGAGGTAACTCCCTCTACAACGACAGTGACCGACGTACTCATGAGTTGCACAAAAAAGGCATCCTGTTTATCGGCAGTGGTGTGTCCGGGGGGGAAGAAGGTGCGCGCCACGGGCCTTCATTAATGCCTGGCGGTAACCATGCCGCCTGGCCACATATTAAACCGATTTTTCAGGCGATTGCTGCCCATGTGGATGGTGAAGCCTGCTGTGACTGGGTTGGTAACGATGGTGCCGGTCACTATGTGAAAATGGTCCACAATGGCATTGAATACGGCGACATGCAGCTTATCTGTGAAGCTTACCAGATGATGCGCGAAGGTCTGGGTATGTCCGGTGATGAGATTCAGCAAGTGTTTGCCGAGTGGAACGAGGGCGTACTGGATTCCTATCTGATTGAAATTACCCGCGATATTCTGGCGGTCAAAGACGATGATGGTGAACTGCTGATTGACCATATTCTGGATACCGCCGGGCAGAAAGGCACTGGTAAATGGACCGGCATGAATGCACTGGATCTGGGCATTCCACTCACTTTGATTGGTGAAGCGGTGTTTGCCCGTTGCCTGTCTGCACGTAAAGATGAGCGTGTTCGCGCATCAAAAGTGCTGCCTCAGATCGCAGGTACCTTTGACGGCGACAAAGCTGAGATGGTTAATGCCATTCGTGATGCCCTCTATGCCTCGAAAATCATTTCCTACGCGCAAGGTTATATGCTGATGCGTGAGGCCGCCGAAATTTACGGCTGGGAGCTTAACTACGGAGGTATCGCCCTGATGTGGCGTGGTGGCTGCATTATCCGCAGCCAGTTCCTGAGCAAGATCCGTGATGCCTTTGATCTGAATCCGAATCTAGAAAACCTGCTGCTGGATGACTTCTTTATTGAAGCCATTACCGAAGCATTGTCAGGCTGGCGTAAAGCTGTGGGTACGGCTGTTGCCTTGGGTGTGCCGGTACCTACGTTCAGCAGTGCGTTGTCATTCTATGATGGTTATCGTAGTGAACGTTTGCCAGCTAATCTGTTACAGGCACAGCGTGATTACTTCGGCGCGCATACCTATGAGCGTACCGACAGACCACGTGGCGAGTTTTTCCATACCAACTGGACTGGGCGTGGCGGTAATGTGTCTGCATCGACCTATGATGTGTAGTTCTCACACCATATCAAATAAACAGGCAGATTGACCTAGCCGTAAAACTAAAGTGTGGCTAGACTAAAAACCTTGAATCCCCGTTACCGTTGGTGGCGGGGATTTTTTTATGTACGATAAAAAAGTCTTGGAACAGAAAGATAATCCGATGGAGAGTGCCTAACGTTTAGGGTGAGTCGGGTTTAAAGTCCGCTCGACCCTTTGTTAGGCTGCATACCAGAAGATTGCGAAGTAGTGGCATGCAGTGCCTCCCATAACAAAGAGGTGCCAGAGTAGATGTCCATATCGTAACCGCGAATCAAGAATGAAAAATACTACACCTATCGTGTAAGACAATCCCCCGGTGGTCAGCCATATTAGGCCTGCCATTGGTACTTTGGTAAGCAAGGGATTAATTGCAATGATAATAAGCCAGCCCATTAACAGGTAGAGGCCTGTGGAATAGATTGGGTGGTCTATCTTTTCTAATCCTTTCAACACCACACCAGTGATTGCTAGAGCCCAGATGAGCCAGAAAAGTGTCCAGCCCCACGTGCCCTTCAGGACACCAAGTGTGAATGGTGTGTATGTACCTGCTATAAGCAGAAATATCGCGGAATGCTCGATGATTTGAAAGATGCGTTTGGCTTTGCCGAGTGCCAGTGCGTGGTATATGGTGGAGGATAGGTAAAGCAATATTGCCGTCGCGGAAAAAACACCAGTTCCGACGACGAACCGTGTTGTTCCTTGTTCTATTGCATTAATAATCAGAAAAGGTGTGCCGACCAGCATGGCGAACAATGCGATACCATGGCTCACACTGTTTGCGAGTTCTTCACTTCGCGATTGAGGACGGATCAGTCTATGCATATTAGTTTTTTCAGTCCTGACAGTGTATTAGACCGCCATTCATAATATACCTAACTAGACGGATGGCAGCCTGGCTCATTTATCTGTCAATTACATTCATCATCACTGTAGAGGGTTGGCTTTTGTCAGGATCAGGGTAATAGCAAAAGCTATTACCTTCCTTTTATAAATCTCTACTCTTCAGCTATTTGTATGACCAAAGGCGACAACAAACCCATGTGGATGCAGCAATGGAAGTGCTCAGCCATACCTTAGTTTAACGGTTAGGTCATTGACCGCCTTTTTTGTATCAGGAGCGAGTGTCTAACTCTAGAGTAATAGTGAGACGGCTTTAACTTGAGCAAATACCGGCATGCCGGTTTTAAGCGCCAAGTCATCGGCAGACTTGCTGGTGATGCGACTGAGAATCACCTGGCCGCCGGCATTCAGCCTGACCAGCTTTTGTGCGAGACCTTCATCCACCATCGATTCGATCACGGCTGGTACGCAGTTGAGAATGCTGCTCTGTTGTGGGGGAATGAGTGCCAGGCTGACATCTCGCGCCATGATCCGTAGGCGGACCTTATCCCCCGGCTGTAACTGGCCATGACTGACACTGATTTGGGTGTCGGCAAATTTAAGTTGATTCAGACTGTATTGCGGATCAATGCCCAATACCGTGGTATCAACAATGGCGGCCGCCTCTTCATAGTGGGCAAAAGGCAGGTGAAGCTCTGAGAGCAGATCAACCGTTTTACCGCTGGCCAGTTGCTGGCCTTTTTCCAGTAGCAGCAGGTTGTCGCTGAGCCGGGCGACCTCATCAATGGCATGACTGACGTAGAGCATCGGAATGTCGAGCTCACGATGCAGCGACTGAATATAGCGCAGGATTTCCTGTTTATGCGGAATATCGACGGCAGCAAGCGGTTCATCGAACAACAGGATCGCTGGCGAGGTGGCAATGGCACGCGCTATAGCGACGCGCTGCTTTTCACCACCGGATAACTTGTCGATTTGACGCTTCAACAAGGGGGGTAAGGCCAGTAATTCAATCGCCTGCTCCAGCGAGACCCGGCGCTTGTGTTTGGGTTGACGCTTAAGGCCGAACTGCAGATTGTCATAAACATTCAGATGCGGGAACAGGCTGGCATCCTGAAATACATAACCGATATCACGCTGATGGGCGGGACGAAAGCGGCTGGCATCCTGCCATACTTCATCACCCATCTGGATCTGACCTGTAGCCTGACTCTCCAGACCTGCAATCGCCCGCATCAGGCTGGTTTTTCCACAGCCGGATGGGCCGAACACCGAGGTGACCTGACCGGGGGGAGCCTCAAGTGCGACATCGATCGTAAAGTCGCGGCGGGGCAGAGTGAGTTGGACTTTCAGGCTCATGAGCGCAGCACACTAAAACGGCGGTTGAGGCCATACACCGCCATCAGCATCAAAAACGACAGCAGTAATAGTCCGGCTGAAAGTAAATGCGCCTGAGTGTATGCGAGCGATTCAACATGGTCATAAATGGCGATGGAGATCACTTTGGTTTCGCCTGGTATGTTGCCACCGATCATCAGTACCACGCCGAATTCACCGATGGTGTGGGCAAAACCCAATACAGCGGCAGTGAGAAAGCCGGGTCTGGCCATCGGCAACATGACGTTAAAAAAACGATCCAAGGGACCGGCACGTAAGGTCGCGGCCTGTTCCATCACATTGTCACCGATCGCGGAAAACACATTCTGTAATGGCTGCACCACAAACGGCAGGGAATAGAACACCGAGCCAATCACCAGGCCAGTAAACGTAAACGCCAGCGGTCGGCCGCCAAGCGCTTCCGAGAGGCCACCTATAGGGCCGTTTGGCCCTAACATGACCAACAGGTAGAAGCCGAGCACGGTGGGCGGTAACACCAAAGGTAATGCAATCACCGTTTCAATAAGAAATTTAAAGCGCCATTGGCTGCGTGCAAGCCACCATGCCAGAGGCGTACCGATAAGTAGCAGGATCAGTGTCGTGACTGCTGCCAGCTTGAGTGTGATGAGTAGGGCGGTCAGATCGGGATGCATTACGGGGTCTGGTAGCCGAATTGCTCAATTAACCGTTTGCTGCTGTCCTCACGGACATAAGTCAGAAAGGCCTTCACCTCTGCTTTATTCGTCAGCTGTACCGCCTGTTGCTCAATCGGGGCATACAGATCGGCTGGCACCCGCCAGTAACTACCCTGTGCCAGATCCGACTCTTGTAACTGTGCCAAGGCAACAAAGCCTAGTTCAGCATTGCCGCTTCGAATGAACTGATAGGTCTGGCCGATATTTTCACCCCGCACAATGTGAGGCTGGAGCGCTGACCACAAATCCATCTTTTCCAAAACTTGCTGCGCAGCCAAGCCATAAGGAGCCAGCCTGGGGTTAGCGATGGCCAGATGATGAAAGGTTGGCGCAGAAAGTACCGACAACTGCGTATCGATCAGCGCCGGATTGGGGCTCCATAATACAAGTTGGCCAAACGCATAGGTAAAGCGCGAGTCAGGCTGAATACGGTTGTCCTGTTCCAGTCGATCAGGGCGCTCCACATCGGCAGCGAAAAAGGCGTCAAAGGGTGCACCGTTAATGATTTGTGCATAGAGTTTGCCGGTGGAGCCGAAGATTAGGTCGATTTTCTGGTCCGTTTGCTGTTCATACTGACTGCTGAGCGCCTGCATGGCCGTGCTGAAATTACTGGCAACGGCAATACGCAGTGGCTCGGCGGAAACCATCGTGGGTAGCAGGCAACATAATAAGACTAGCCAGGCGATATATTTTTTATGGAGGCTGAAGGGGGCCGCTCGATATGAATAGTCACGCATAACGCAAGTCAAATTTTTTAATCCGGTTGTTTATCTGACTGCGCAGACAAAAATTGTTCAAACTCGCGGTCCGTGCGTCGGTAGGCTGCAACCGCCTCTTTTCCCATTTCGGTCAATGTTGCATGACCACCACCGCGGCCCCCTGCGTTTAATGAGATTAATGGCGTCTCACCGTGCTCATTCATCGACTTAACCAGTTTCCAGGCATAACGGTAGGACATGCCTAGCGCGCTGGCCGCCGCACTGAGCGAGCCGAGATCGTCAATTTTTTCCAGTAATTCAACACGGCCGTGGCCAAGGATGGTGCCATCAGGACCTTCGAGCCATAATCTGCCATGTACGGTGAACTGTGAAGCCATGTTATTTGGGAATGCTGAAATAAGATTATCGTAATGCACCACTGTACATAACGCAAAATAAAAAAACGGCGGTATCGCTACCGCCGTCATAAAAGCTGCTCATCGCGTAATGATTAGCTTTTAACCTTGTCAGACATTTTTTCTTTGCAATAATGAATGACGATAATCGATGCACCGAGCAACAAAATCGCCGCGGTGATACCCAAAATCCGCCAGGTATCGATGTTTTTCATATCCAGAATCAAGTAACGCGCTAATGCCACAATGGCAATGTAAAGCGGGATCTTGATGGGCAGTTCACCAGATTCGTAGTAAACCGCCACCATGGTCAGGACCTCAAGGTAGATAAACAGTAACAACAGGTCCGTCAACGAGACGTAACTGTTTTCTATCATGACGTTGATTTCGATACCTATCGCAACCAGTGTCGCAATAGCTACCACAATCAAACCAAAGTCCTGTGCGAGGGCGAGCGTACGGCTCACCGATTTTTTAACTTGGTGCTCCATAGGTGTTCTCTCTTCAAATTAAACACACCCACGGTAAACGACTGTTTTTTAAACATGCTCTTAAGAGTTGTTTAAGAAGCAGAGATCTATGCGTGGGAAATGGATAGTAGCAGAAAAAATACTTTTGGGTTGACTCGCAGTCCGAAATTTCTTTCGGACTGGAATTAGAGACAAATCATCGGGATAGCGAAAATGTGAAGCTCAGATGAGCTTGAGTGCTATATACGGTATTAGGTTGAAAACAATGATTAGCAGTTTGAAATAGGCAATAAAATTGAGATATGCCTGTTTGAGATGAGCCTCATCGAGCCCGGTTATAGTCTTATGTAAACGAATAATTGGTGCTCTGAACAGGGTGAGCATAATCGTGCTGACAATGAGCAGTCCGATATTGATAACGCTCATCCAGCCAAACAAGCTTGTTAATGTGTCTAGCGCCATCGTTATTCTCCCCCGATAAAGTTATCAGCGTTTACGACCACCGACTAATAAGAGTACAACCCCTAAGCCAATGGCACCGGCACCAGCCCAAGTGGGAACGGCGACCGTTTCTTTTTCTTCTAGCTGTAATTCCAGTGGGCCAAGCTCGGCTTTATGCGTTTCCTTGGTAAAGCTGAAGCCGCCATAAATCAGACCAGCAGTGCCTGCGATGATAAGTAAAATGCCAATAATGCGTGTAACGGTCATTTGTCTCTCCTAGTGCTGGTTTCCCTGAGCATTTTCACTGTTTCCTGGCCCATCAGGATCATGGCCGGGGCTGTGATGGTGATGCAGATGGCCATGACAGGCGGACAAACTCAGCATGGAAAGCAAAGCGAGGCTTAGCAGATGATGACGTCGCATCGTGTACTCCTTTCTAGTGAGACAACACCGACCTTAACATGTTTGACTAGAGACTTCTTGTGACTGGTTTCATTTAATGGTGACGGGTTGTTGCTGTTGAAGAGCGAGCTGATAGGTTCGTTCCAGTTCTTGAGTTTGCATGTCGCTGGCGTGAAACTGTTGATGACTCGGCTCCGCATTGTCGTAAAGGTCAGAGGACATTATCGCGCGGGTGGCGCAACCTGATGTCACTGACATCAGTAGGATAAGGCTGAAAACTGGAAGCAGTCGGGAAACCGAAGTGAAAGTTAGGGTATGCATGGGGAACTCCGTGAAAGAAACAGCCCAGATGCTATATCAAAGCCTCAGGTTTTGCTTGCATAGTCATCTTGAATGAGACTACAGCTCACTCTGATCGTGGCGCAGATGACAAAATCGCGACAAAGCTGCCTGTTAACCTGCCAGCAGGCTTATTGTCATAGTTCAATATCGATTGCACTTCGATACGTGCCTTACCCCGACGCAGCAGCAGTTTGATAAATCGAGACCAGTCGTTTTCATTAACCAGGCTGGCACTGGCTTCAAACCGCCCCAGAATGGGAGCGTCATAGCTCATTGTGTTATTCTGAATAACTAGTGTCGCATTAATGCCCTGAGCTGCAAGTCGTGTATAGAGTAAAGACCAGGCTGACAGAATCGCGACGGAACTTGCACTGCCGCCAAATACCGAGTTGCGATGATTGATATTCGGTGCCAGAGGTGCGGAGAGTTGGACGTAGTCATTGCTGATCCCATCCACACTGACCTGCATCGCCAATGATTGCGGGATGGCCTTGTGCAGGTAGTCCTGAAAAGCAAGTTTATCCATAAAGTCTCAAATGAAAATGGCCGCTATGTTTCAGCGGCCATCTCTCAATCGTCATGTATTAGTCAGCTTGCTGACGTTTGCAGCGACAAATACTGTCGACACTCCATGAACCTCCACCGGCAAACACGAAGTAGAGGAAGACAAAGCTGAATAATGTCGCCAGCTCGCCGCCGTTATTCAAAGGCCAGAAGTTTTGCGGTGCATGGGCAATAAAGTAGGCAAAGGTCATCAGACCGGATAGCAGAAACGCAACCGGACGGGTAAACAGGCCAATCAGCAGCAGGAAACCGCCGAATAATTCGAGCACACCAGCGGTACCGGACATGGAGAATAGATCGAATGGGTAGCGTTGTTCTGCCGGAAAGCCGAACAGTTTCTGACCGCCATGCTGCATAAACAAAAAGGCGGAGATAATACGAAGCACACTGAGTACGCGCGGTTGCCATGTGGCGAGAATGGTTTGCATGGTTAAGACTCCTTCTACGTGATTATTATTGTGACTTATGTGGCTAACGTCATTGGTGTTCAGCTCCATATAAGGCTATCAACAATACCGATTCTTCTTTCGACTGAATAGTACCGCCCACAAAATGGGCTTATTCGTCGACATCATCCATATCGGCTTGGCCAGACAGGCGCCGACGTACATGTGACCAGCTCATGCCCACAGCCAGCACTGCTGCAATCAGAAATAGAACGATATAGCTGAAGACCGAGACATTATTGATGCCGAGCAGACCGAGGTCGACCAGCCACCAGATAATAACGGCAAAAAACGCCAGTGCCAGCAGCAGACCAAAGCCGCCCAGCGATCGGAAGGTGGCACGAAGATAAATGGTCCAGCCGATGAGTAGCACCACTGACATCAAGGCAAATGGTGGGGTCAGCAAAACGCCATCGCCAAGCAGAGCATCTTTGACCCAGTGAAAATAGCTATAACCGCTCGGGTTATAAGAAATGTAGACAAGTAATAAGGCAAACAGAAAGCGCAGTAAAAAGCCTTGCGAGTTGAACTGCTGAGCCATAAGGAGTCCTTTATTGATTGTTGTTGTCGGACATCATAGCCTCTGCCAGCGTGTTCGCAAAGTCGGTAAGCAGAGCCTGAAAGGAATCGGGATGGGGAGAGTGAAATAAAAGTGACTAGCGAATATCGAAGTCAAGAAAGCAGCTGATGCTGTCTTTTTCGCTGATATCGATATGCGTGACTTCGGCAAAACGGGGCCCTTGGTGGGCCCAGTCGATCATCAGTTGCAGTTGCTCTGTGTCGCCTTCGATGCATATTTCGACTCGGCCATCTGCCAGGTTGCGTACCCAGCCAACCAGGCCAAGCTGACGTGCTTTTGCTGCTGCCGAAACGCGGTAGCCGACGCCTTGAACGCGGCCTTTAATCAGTAAATGGTACTGCCTTATTCCCACTCAATCGTGCCCGGCGGTTTGCCGGTAATGTCATACACTACACGTGAGATGCCGGAGACTTCATTGACGATACGGCGACACACATGGTCGAGGAATTCGTAGGGCAGGTGTGCCCAACGTGCAGTCATGAAATCGATGGTTTCGACAGCGCGCAAAGATACCACCCACTCGTAACGTCGACCATCGCCGGTAACACCGACCGATTTGATTGGCAGGAACACCGCAAAGGCCTGCGAGGTTTTGTCATACAGGTCATGTTTACGCAGTTCTTCGATAAAGATGTGATCGGCCAAGCGAAGAATATCGGCATACTCTTTCTTCACTTCACCCAGAATACGCACACCAAGGCCCGGGCCCGGGAACGGATGACGGTAGACCATATCGTAAGGCAGACCGAGTTCGACGCCGAGCTTACGCACTTCGTCTTTGAACAGTTCACGCAGAGGCTCAAGCAATTCCAGCTTCATGTAGTCAGGCAGGCCACCGACATTGTGGTGGGATTTGATCACATGCGCTTTACCCGTTTTAGAACCGGCAGACTCAATCACATCCGGATAGATAGTGCCTTGAGCCAGCCACTTGGCGGATTTCAGTTTGTTGGATTCTTCTTCGAAGATATCAACAAACAAGTTGCCGATGATCTTACGTTTCTTCTCAGGATCATTTTCACCGGCCAGAGCATCGAGGAAGCGTTGTTCGGCATCGACACGAATGACTTTGACGCCCATATGTTCAGCGAAGGTAGCCATAACCTGATCGCCTTCCTTGTAGCGAAGCAGACCGTTGTCGACAAACACGCAGGTCAGTTGATCGCCAATCGCTTTGTGCAGCAAAGCAGCAACTACGGATGAATCGACGCCACCGGATAAGCCGAGAATGACTTCGTCAGTACCGACTTTTTCACGAATCGTGGCAATGGCATCTTCAGCAATATTGCCCGGTGTCCAATCAGCTGCACAACCGCAGATATCATGGATAAAACGTTCAATGATGCGTTGGCCCTGACGGGTATGGGTGACTTCTGGGTGGAACTGAACGCCGTAGAATTGCTTTTCTTCATTGGCGATACCAGCAACCGGGCAGGAGTCGGTTGAAGCCATCAGCTTGAAGCCTTCTGGCATTTCAACCACACGATCACCATGACTCATCCACACATCTAGCATGCCGTAGCCTTCTTCGGTGAGGTGATCTTCAATATCTTTTAACAGTTGGCTGTGACCGCGAGCACGGATTTGTGCATAGCCGTACTCATGGTGATCGGCATTTTCGACCTTGCCACCCATTTGTGCGGTCATGGTTTGCATGCCGTAGCAAATACCAAACACAGGCACACCTAAATCGAAGACGATTTGAGGCGCGACAGGGGCATTTTCCGCTACGGTGCTTTCAGGGCCACCGGAGAGAATAATCCCATTCGGGTTGAAGTCGCGAATATCCTCTTCACTCATATCCCAGGCATGTAATTCACAGTAAACACCGGCCTCACGGACGCGACGTGCGATCAGTTGGGTGTACTGAGAGCCGAAATCCAGAATAAGAATGCGATGAGCGTGAATATTGGTGGTCATTGAGGTCTCTTCAACTCGATTAAAAACACCACTGCCCCGAGCGGGGCAGTGATTAGGGATGTTGATTAGTTAACGCGGTAGTTCGGGGCTTCTTTGATGATAGTCACATCATGCACGTGACTCTCACTCATGCCGGCCGCGGTGACTTTAACGAACTGCGGCTTGGTACGCATTTCTTCAATATTGGCTGAACCGGTGTAGCCCATGCTGGCGCGAATACCGCCAACCAGTTGATGTACAACAGCGCCGAGGCTGCCTTTGAACGGTACACGGCCTTCGATGCCTTCTGGAACCAGCTTGTCAGCTTCGTTAGATTCCTGGAAGTAACGGTCACTAGAGCCTTGTTTTTGTGACATCGCACCCAACGAGCCCATACCACGGTATGACTTGTAGGCACGGCCTTGATAGAGCTCGACTTCACCGGGCGCTTCTTCAGTACCGGCAAACATACCACCGATCATGATGCTGTGAGCACCTGCGACTATGGCTTTAGCGATATCACCAGAGAAACGGATGCCACCGTCGGCAATCAGCGGTACACCTGTGCCTTCAAGAGCCTTGGCAACATTACTGATAGCGCTGATTTGTGGAACACCGACACCGGCAACGATACGGGTGGTGCAGATTGAACCTGGACCAATACCGACTTTAACGGCATCGGCACCGGCTTCAACCAGAGCCAGAGCTGCTTCACCAGTCGCGATATTACCGCCGATAACTTGAACTTGAGGGAAGTTCTGTTTAGCCCATTTGACCTGATCCAACACGCCTTGTGAGTGTCCGTGAGCGGTATCGACAACAATCACGTCTACACCAGCAGCAGCGAGAGCCTCAATACGGGCTTGGCTTTCAGCCCCAATGCCAACGGCAGCGCCGACACGCAGACGTTCTTGATCGTCTTTCGACGCATTCGGGTTATCGGTTTGTTTCTGGATGTCCTTAACAGTAATCATGCCTGTCAGGTGGAAGTTGTCATCAACGACCAGGACTTTTTCGATACGGTTGGTGTGCAGCAGATTCAGCACTTCATCACGTGACGCATCTTCTTTGACGGTAACCAGCTTGTCTTTCTGCGTCATGATTGATGACACAGGGTTCTCATAGTGAGTTTCAAAACGCAGGTCACGGCTGGTAACAATACCGACCAGATCTTCGCCATCCACCACAGGCACACCTGAAATGTTATGAGTGCGAGTCAGGTTAACGACTTCACCAATGGTGGTGTTAGGGCTGACTGTAATTGGGTCACGAACTACACCACTTTCGAATTTTTTAACCTTACGGACTTCATCGGCCTGTTGCTCGATAGTCATGTTTTTGTGCAGAATACCCAGACCGCCTTCCTGCGCCATCGCAATGGCCAGGCGACTCTCAGTGACGGTATCCATCGCAGCGGAGAGCAGCGGGATGTTAATCGTTATATCACGGGTCAATTTTGTCGCCAGATTAACATCACGCGGGAGAACGTTTGAGTAGGCTGGCACTAGCAGAACATCGTCAAACGTCAGGGCTTCTTGAGCAATTCTCATCGGGCAGTTTCCTGAAATTAGCTGTAATATGATCCTGCAATTATAGCAGGTATGTGCTTCTTCATCATGCTATTTTGCGATTGAATTTGAGGTCGCAGCAAGGTTTCTATGGCATCACAAAATCCATCCGACAAACAGGGCACATTAGCCAACCGCGCCGTCAAAGAAGTCTATCCGGTGTCGCGTATCGTGCGCGAAGCGCGTGCGCTGTTGGAAGGCTCGTTTCCTCTGATTTGGGTCGAAGGCGAAATTTCCAATCTGGCCATGCCGGCTTCGGGCCATATTTACTTCACCCTCAAAGATGAAGCCGCCCAGGTGCGCTGTGCCATGTTCCGCACCCGCAATCGTCAGCTGCGGTTCACCCCTGAAAATGGTATGCAGGTTTTGTTACGGGTGCGTGTCACATTGTATGAAGGCCGCGGTGAGTTTCAGCTGGTGGCTGAGCACATGGAGGAGGCCGGTAGCGGTGCTTTACAACGTGCCTATGAAGCCCTCAAGCAACGGCTGGGACAGGAAGGTCTGTTTGATGAGGCGCATAAAAAAACATTGCCAGTGATGCCATCGACGATTGGCATTATCTCCTCGCCGGACGGTGCTGCCGTACACGATATCGTGAGCGTATTGAAACGCCGCTTTCCCGCGGTGGATGTCATTCTTTACCCTGTCGCAGTACAAGGCGAAACATCCGCAAGGCAGTTGGTGGACGCCGTCAAACTGGCGGACTCGCGCAAAGACTGTGATGTGCTGATTATCGGTCGTGGTGGTGGCTCTCTGGAAGATTTGTGGAGCTTTAATGACGAGCAGTTAGCAAGAGCGATATTTAACTGTGAGCTGCCCATTATTTCCGCAGTCGGACACGAAATCGACTTTACTATCGCCGACTTTGTCGCCGATGTCAGGGCGCCGACCCCTTCGGCTGCAGCAGAATTAGCCGTGCCTGATGCGGTAGCGCTTCAATCTGAGCTGAGAAATCTGACGCAGCGATTGACCAATCGCATAAGTGACTTGCTGCACAATGAAAAGCGACATGTGGCCTACCTGCAGCAGCGACTGCCAAGGCCGGATAGGCAAATTCGGCAACATCTGCATAGCCTGGAGCAGAGCCAACGACTACTCAACACTGTCTGGCAACGAGTGCTGCAGAACCGTTCACAGCGGGTGGATTATCTGGCAGCCCGACTGACCCACCCTAAAGCGCAGATTGATGGGCAGCGCATGCGACTCATTGCATTGCAGCACCGCTTACATTCAGCCGATAAGCAGCACCGGCAACACAGCCGTCAGCTCTTGACGCAACTGGGTGCACGCCTGCAAAGACAGTTACCAGCCAAACAACTGCGCACGCAGCAAAACCGACTTAATGTGTTGCAGCGGCAGTTGCATGGTGAAATGTATGCCCAATTGGATACGGCGAAACGTAATCTGACTCAGCAGATAAGAACCTTGTCTGCGGTCAGTCCGCTGAATACATTGGAGCGTGGTTACAGCATCACCAGCCGTGATGAAAATGGCGAAGTCGTTACCCGGGCAGACAGCGTGTCTCAAGGTGAGCGCATCACAGTCAGGCTGCATCAGGGCGCGCTACAGTGCGAGGTGAAGGGTGTTAAAGAACGCTAAAGCGTTACTGTTCGGACTGCTTTTTTTACCCTTAATGGCGGTGGCTTTGCCGCAGGAATCTGCTGTACCGGGTGGGGTAGTGATTTTACCGCTGGCACCGGTAGCTGCACCTAGACCCAAAGCCAGCTTTCATGCCAAGCCAGTCATGGTCGTCGCTGAAAACGGATTATGGCAGGCGGTGTTGGGCGTGCCGCTGGACTTAAACGCTGGCGTACATTCACTCGATGTGGTGAAGCAGGGCACGTCCAGTCAGTTGTTATTTAGTATCCAAGATAAGGCCTATCCAACGCAGCACATTACCATTAAGGATGAAAGTAAGGTCAATCCCAACCCGTTTGATATGGAACGTATAAACCGCGAGACGGCACGAATCGATGCCGCGTTGCAGCATTGGACAGATCTGGAGCAGGTGCCGTTTAATTTTATCTGGCCGGTCAAAGGTCGGGTCAGTGGTCTATTTGGCCGTCGCCGTGTCTTTAACGGCGAACCACGTAAGCCGCATAGCGGAATGGATATTGCCGCAGCCACGGGTACGCCCATTTTGGCGCCAGCTGCTGGCACCATCCGCGGCACGGGCGATTACTTTTTTAACGGCAATACCGTGTTTATCGATCACGGGCAGGGACTGGTAACGATGTTCTGTCATCTTAGCCGGATTGATGTGGAAGATGGCCAAGCCATAAAGCAGGGTGAGGTGATCGGCCAGGTGGGAGCGACCGGTCGCGTCACGGGGCCGCATTTGCATATGGGCGTCAGTCTGAATGACGAGCGGGTTGAGCCAACCTTGTTCTTTCAGGGCTCACCGGCAGGGCAGTAACTGCTAAATATAGGGTTGCAGTGCACGACTCAGTTCACTGAAATCTACGGGTTTGGTGATGTAGGCTTCAAACAGACCCTCGGCAGCATCCTTGTTTTGTTGCATGGCTGCGGCTGTCAGGGCAATCACGGGAATCGACGCATAGTCCGGCGTATCCCGCAGGGTATAGGTCAGTTCGATACCTGACATACCAGGTAAATTGATATCCATCAAAATCACAGCTGGTGTCATGGTTTTCAGCAGTTCCAGCCCAGCTTCACCACTTTCACAGGTGTGCAGGCAGACATGCTCGAAGCGGGAAAAGTAGACTTCAATCAGCCTGATATTCGCCGGATTATCTTCGATATAGAGCACATCGCAAACTTTGCTCTCACGTGCCGAATCACTATGCCGTTGCTGTAGTGTCAGCATGGTTTGGGCCGATGAGCTGAACGATTGGTTGAGTTGCGCCGATTGTTGTGGGGACAACGGAATTTCAATCCAGAAATGGCTGCCTTGTCCTTCGACACTGCTGAAGCCTATCTGGCCATCCATTGCCTCAACCAAGCGTTGACTGATGCTGAGTCCGACGCCACTGCCCTCGGTAGAGGTATATTCCTGGCCCAGCCGCTCAAAGGCGGTAAATACCCGCGCCTGCTTGCCGGCAGGAATGCCGAAGCCGGTATCAATAATGCTCAGTTTAAGCGTGTTGTTAGTGTGGTTGATCTGACTGCTGATAACGACCTTGCCACCGGGCTTATTGTATTTAATGGCATTGCTGACCAGATTGTTAAAGACCTGTTTTAGCTTGGTGAAATCGGCCAGCAGCATCGCATCCTGGCTGTCACTGATATCAATCTGAATCTGCCGTTCATCGGCTTGCGGCTGTAGTAGAGGCAAGCAGTCATCTAGCACCGAACTCAGCAGCACGTGATCACTGGAGGTGTCGATATTGCCACTTTCGAGTTTGGCCAGTTCGAGTACATCATTGATCAGGCTTAGCAGATGTTCTCCACAATGAATGATTTGCCCAACCTGTTTATTCTGCTGCTCAGTGAGCGGCTGACTTTTGTCAGCGATTAACAGCTGGGCGAAACCCAAAACGCCGTTTAACGGCGTACGCAACTCATGACTCATCGCCGAGAGAAATTCGGACTTGGCATTGTTGGCCCGTTCGGCTTCACGTTTCGCGTCGAGCAATGCCTGCTGCTCTGCTTTCTGTTTGGAAGTATCGCGGGCGATCCCCGTGAATAAGTGTTGACCTTCCCATTCGAAGTGACTCAGTGTCAGCTCTATCGGTAAGGCAGTGCCGTTTTTGTGCAGAGCCTCGACTTCAACGGCCTGACCGATGATGCGACTTTCGTTGGTAGACAAAAAGCGCGCCATGCCTAATTTATGTAGATCCCGGTAACTGGCGGGCATAAGTTTAGTGATGTTCTGCCCGATGACTTCAACGGGTTCATACCCGAACAGCTTTACCGAGGCTTTGTTGTAGTTTTCGATAATGCCTGCGTGATTGATGGTGATCACACTGTCGATTGTACTGTCGAGTAATGCCTGTAGTCGCAATGACTCATGCTGCGCATGCGCTTCCAGAACCTGACGTCTGTGAAGTTCTTGCTCCAATTTTTCGGTGTGTTCGTGAATTTGCTCGCGGAGCAGGTGATTATGCTGACGTTTGATGAGGTAACTGATAAGGATGAGGCCGGCAAGGATCGCCAAGCCGATACTTAACCAGTGAAATAGACGAGACTCTTCGACTACTTGCTGGTAAAGAAAGTTATCCAGGTCTCCAACGCTGTCATAAAACCCGAGTTGTTGATAAATTTTGGCAATTTGTTCCCAACGGCTTTGGGTCATCTGGCCGAATTCGACAGTTGGATACAGACTGAGTTTGATCAACTGCTCTGCTTCAAACTGCAGATGCTCACGGGTTTTATTCTGTTTGTTGTAGTGCGCCAGAATGAGATCGATCAGTTCTTCACGGTTATCGGCAGCATAACGCCAGCCACGATAGGTGGCGTCACGAAAGGCTTTGACGACCTCAGGGTTTTCATCCAGATACTGCTGTGATGTAAATAGAATATCGCTGTAAAAATTAAGCCCGTAATCCTTCGGTGCAATGGTGCGATAAGGAATCTGACGTTGACTCATCCAGAAGGGTTCATTGGATGCGTAGGCTGTCAGCCCGTCAACGCGCCGCTCAATCAGATCCTCAATGTCACTTTCCTTGGGAGGGACAAAGTGGATCTGGCTACCATCAATATTCTGTTTGAGGAAAATGGCGGCCAAATCATCAGCGTAGGACTGTCGGGTCAGTGTCTTACCGATAAAATCTTCAGCAGAGTAGATGCCGGAGTCGTCTCTCACTAACCAGATATAGGGACTGTTTTGGAAGGTCGCGCCTAGGGCGACCAGAGGGCGGCCTTTCAGATACTCAACAATGATACCGGTCCCGGACAGACCAAACTCAACTTCACCTGACAGCACCTCATCATAGGGGTGACTAAAGCCGGTTTCGATTTGGACATTGAGTCCGGCCTGCTCATAAAAGCCTTTTTCTTTGGCGGCATAGATGCCGGCAAACTGAAACTGATGCTGCCAATGTAATTTGATGGTGATGTCGGAGTGTGTGTGCACCTCATCATCGTGTGCATTTGCAACACTGCTCAGGAGCAGAAAAACTACGGTAAATAAGTATCGTAGAGTCATATATGGCGGCAGTTAAGGTCTGTTTGCATAGTATCTGAAGCGAGCTGCTTTCCGCCATTCTTCATGATTACATTTTGAAGTCTTGACCGAGATAGACGCTCAGTACTTTCTTATCCTTGAGAATTTCTTCCGGTGTTCCGCGGGCAATGACTTCACCTTCGTTAAAAATATAGGCGCGCTGACAGACATTCAGTGTTTCCCGCACATTGTGATCGGTGATAAGGATGCCGATACCGCGCTCAGCAAGTTCTTTGATAATGCCCTGAATATCCAGTACAGATATCGGATCGACACCGGCAAACGGTTCATCAAGCAGGATAAACTGTGGGTCCATTGCCAACGCACGGGCAATTTCAACACGGCGACGTTCACCACCTGACAAGGCCATACCCTTGGATTTGCGAATATGGTCGATATGGAAATCCTGTAACAAACGTTCCAGCAGATCCTGTTTCGCCTCAGCACTCAGTTCATCACGGGTTTCAATAATCGCAAACAGGTTGTCTTCCACGCTGAGCTTACGAAATACGGAGGCTTCCTGCGGCAGATAGCCGATACCGAGGCGAGCGCGATCATGAATCGGGTAGTCCGTTAGATCGTATTGATCGAGGAAAATAAAACCATGGTCGACCGGCACCAAGCCCACAATCATGTAAAAGCTGGTGGTTTTTCCGGCACCGTTGGGTCCAAGCAGACCGACGATTTCGCCGCTTTTGACGTCCAGTGAAATATCTTTCACGACTTGACGATCGCCGTAGCGCTTCGCCAACTGCTGCGCAGATAAAATACTCATTGAACGCTCTTATTGCAGGTAGCGACTGTTAACCCAGCCAATCACCACTTCACCATTGACGGTGCCGCGTACTTGTACCCAGTCTGGCTGACGGGTCAGCACAATCACCTCTGAGTCTTGAGGAAATGCACCCAATTTTTGATATTGCGTACCTGGTCCTGTGCGGACATTGAGTGTGGTTGTCGTCAGTGCTGTTGGGTAGGCTTTGGGCTCAGAGCGTGTGTTTGAGCTGCTGCTTTCTTCGCTGTTATTGGCTTGGTCATCAGCCTTTGGTTCGGCTTGTTTGGCCGGTTTTTCAGTGGTGCTGTCCGGTTTGCGTGTGGTTTGTGGTTGGATAATGATATGTACTCGGCCTTTTTTCTGGGGTTCGCCATCGACGGTGACGGGTTTGGACGTGGCGTTGACCACGTTTCTGGCGATATCGTATTCAATGTAATCGCCGGTGAATTCATCGCCGTTTTGCCAGATATGGCCATTGCCGATCAGGTAAATTTTCTCTCTGTCAGCGTAGTATTCCATGCGCAGCGCCTGCGCTTTAACCGGGTTTTCGCCTGGCTTGTGTACCTGCTGGTATTTGGCGCGCTTGCCTTCAGCCACCGCTTTGGTCAGCTGTTTGTTGGCATCATAGAAAAAGGTGATGATATCGCCATCAATGCGCAGCGTACCTTGAGTGAGAATGGCATCGCCCTTGTATTGCGTGACGCCTTCACGATCATCCAACTGGGCGTGATCGGCTTCAATGCTGATAGGCTTTTCCCGGTCACTGGGCAAACCCCAGGCTAATGCTGGCATCAGCAGGAGCGTAGCGAAAATGTTAATTGGCAGGCGGCGCATCATAATGTCCTTTTACCCTCGAATGCAGGTTAATCGTTTCGTCATCCAAGGCCGCGTGAAGACCGATGGATTCGGTCACGCCTTGTGGCGAGTGGATAGTGACCGGCTCTTCAGTGTAGGCCGTGTTTAAATTTGTATCTAGAGTCAGCGTGTCCGTCAGCATGTTGAAATCAGGCTCATGCTTGTTGCTGATAATAACATTTCCTGTCAGCAGGATTGCGTCTGCCTTACCTTGAGTTTGACCTTTGTCAGATGTGATGATCCAAGTGTCCTGGCCGGGTTTAAGAAACTCTGCAATCGGGTTGACGATTTCGGTGCGGTCGCCATCAGGATAATGCGCAAGTTCATCGCCTTTAATTTGGCGCGCAGGCACGCCATTGATGTCCATGATGGTCATCGTAAAGTCGGTCATCGCGTAGTCACTGCTGCGGCCGGGCTCGCTGCTGCGCTGTATAGGCTGACTGTTGTCATGCAGAATCAGCCACACGCTCAGTACTGAGATCAGCAGTAAACCGATACGGGCATAGAGTGGCAGGTTAAAAATGACGTTCAATTTGATCCTGCAGGTTTCCCTGTCCTTCCATAATCAGTTCGCACACTTCACGGGCTGCGCCATGACCACCTTTTGATGGGGTAATCCAATGGGCATGTTTTTTCACCCGTTCATCCGCATCTTGCACCGCCACTGCGAGGCCAACCCGGCTCATAATGGCCAGATCCACCCAGTCATCGCCGACATAGGCACATTCGTCCGGGCTTAAGCCCAGTTTTTCTATCAGCTCTTCAAAGATCGGCAGTTTGACCCGTTTGCCTTGGTAGACATGGGTGATGCCGAGGCCATTCATGCGGTGCTCAACGGTCTTTGAAGTCCGACCAGTAATGATCGCTATTTCGACCCCGGTGTATTGCAGCAGTTTCATGCCGTGACCGTCACGGGAGTGAAAGGCTTTGTATTCCTGACCATCATCACCGATGATAATGCGGCCGTCGGTCAATACACCGTCGACATCGAATACAACCAGTTTGATTTTCTTTGCTTTTTCCAGAATGTCCTGCATGTTCAATCCCGTTAGACGACACCGGCCCGTAACAGGTCGTGCATGTTCAGTGCGCCGACCAGCTGTTGCTGCGCATCAACAATCAGCAGGGCGTTAATTTTAAAACGTTGCATTAACTCCAATGCCTCGGCGGCCAACATATCGGGTCTGCCGGTTTTACACTGACGGGTCACAAAGGCTGATAGCGGTTCTGCGTGAATATTGACTTCCTGTGCCAGCATGCGACGCAGATCACCATCGGTGAAGATGCCGGTGATTTTCTGTTCAGTATCGACAACGGCGGTCATGCCGAGACCTTTGGCAGACATTTCCAGTAAGGCATCACTGATAAATGCGGACTCAGCAATCATCGGGATCTTGTCGCCGGTATGCATGATATCACTGACATGCAGTAACAATTTGCGTCCCAGCAAGCCGCCCGGATGGGACATAGCAAAGTCCTGCGCGGTAAATCCACGTGCTTCCAGTAATGCAATGGCAAGGGCATCACCCATCACCAGAGCCGCGGTGGTACTGGATGTGGGGGCCAGCCCCAGCGGACAGGCTTCACGTTCGACGCTGACATCAATATAGGCGCTGGCACAGTTCGCCAAGGTGGACTGGGCTTTGCCGGTCATCACAATGAATGGCACCCCCAGCCGTTTGATAAGCGGCAAAATGGTCAGAATTTCGCTGGTCTCACCAGAGTTGGATAAGGCCAGTACCACGTCTTTATCGGTGATCATGCCCATATCGCCATGACTGGCTTCGCCCGGATGCACGAAAAAGGCTGGCGTTCCGGTGCTGGCTAACGTCGCGGCCAGTTTACTGCCGATATGGCCGGACTTACCCATGCCAATAACAACAATACGCCCGCTACAGTGCAGCATAAACTCACAGGCTTTTAGAAATCCGTCATTGATGCGATCCCGCAATGCTGAAACGGCTTCCAGTTCGGTATCAATAACCGCTGTGGCCAATTGTTTCAGTTTGTCATGATCGATCTGCATATTTAACTCAGTCCAGGTGTGTTCTGATAGGCGAGAAGACCGTTATAGCCAATATAGACCAGTAACATCAAGATACCTGCACCACGGCCGATACGGCCCTGTGAACAAAATCGGGCAAACAGGAATAAGCCGACAGCCAGCCCGATCATAAACGGGTAGTCACGATACAGCAGCATCGGGTCGACGGAGGATGGTGCAATCAGCCCCGGCATGGCGAGTACAGCTAACAGATTAAAGATATTGGAACCGAGGACATTACCCACGGCAATGTCGTGTTCGCCTTTCAAGGCTGAGATAACAGAGGCGGCCAGTTCAGGCAGGCTAGTGCCGATGGCAACTATCGTCAATCCAATGATTAAATCGCTGACGCCGAGCATATGGGCAATGCCGGTAGCTCCCCAGACCAGGGATTTGGAGCCTACCAGTAAACTGGCCAGGCCAATAACAAACAGCGATACCGCTCTGCCAGTGCTCATTTTTTCCTTGCTATATTCCTGCTCAAACTCCTGCTCCAGCGGGTCGTCGTGGCCGTGGCCTTTAATCGCCAGCCAGGCCATGCCCGCTAATGTCAGAATAAAGCCGGTGAATAAAATGCCGCCATCCATCAGTCCCAGCTCACCGTCCAGAATAAGCACCATAGACAGTAACATGACGAAGGCTAACACCGGGAATTCGCGGCGCAAGGTATCGGAGTTCACCACCAGTGGCGCGACGAGGGTGGTAACACCGAGCACTAAGCCGACATTGGTGATATTCGAGCCAATGGCATTACCAATGCCCATCGCCGGGGCGCCATCAAAGGCGGCCAAAGCGGAGACCAACATTTCCGGTGCCGAGGTGCCGAAGCCGACGATGGTCAGGCCGACGATAAGTGGGGCCACACCGAAGTTGGTGGCGATATTCGCGGCCCCGTCGATAAAACGATCGGCTCCCCAGATCAACACGGCAAAACCAACAACGATGGCGATAATAAAGAGAATGCTAGTCATGAATATCCGTAATTTAGCTGGTTTTTAGTTAAATTTTTCACACAAAAAAGCCGGGTAGAAACCCGGCTCTTCATTATAAGGGCTAGTTAGCCGCTTGTCGTCGCTTAGTCTTCGAAAACATCGAAGTCATCATCTTCCGGTGGGTTACCGTCATAGACCAGACTTTGACGACGTTGCATATAAGCGTCACGTACGTAGCTATATTCATCCAGTGCGGCTTCATCCAGCACTTTCTCTGCTTTCAGCAGGTTGGCACGGGTGTCGATCACATCGGTGCCGATGAGGGCCCAGCGAGTTTCATCGTGATCCACATAGGTCACCGGATCGGTCAAAATGTCACCGATAAGACCAAAGCTGTCACGGACATTACGTGGGCCGAAGAAAGGCAGCACGACATAAGCACCTGGTTCTGCACCCCAAACGCCGAGAGTCTGACCGAAGTCTTCGTTGTTCTTGTTGAGGCCGCTCAGGCTGGCAACATCAAAAATACCGCCTACACCTACAGTGGTATTGACGACAAAACGGTGTGTATCGCGTCCGGCCTGTGCAAATTTACCCTGCAACAGGTCGTTGATGATGACAGTGATGTCATTCAGGTTGCTGAAGAAGTTGCTGATACCCTGACTGATAGGGTCAGGAACAACGGCGTCATAGCCTCTGGCAACAGGTTTTAATACTGCCGTATCGACGGCATCATTAAATTTATACATGGCGCGGTTATAGCCTTCCAATGGATCATGCACGCCTGCACTTTCATTCGTGGTTGCACAGCCGGTCATAAATATGACAGCGGCAACAGTACTGAATCTAACTACCTTGCTGAAATACGACATCGAAAGTAAGTCCCTGTTTGTTTTTCTTGACTCGCAAATAATCGCATGCCGATTCAGGCTAATCAAGTTGTCTTGTTGCATTATTAGCAAACAGGGGGGATAGGGAGTGGTAAAAAAACAACAGTCTTATTAAAGACACCAGAAGGCATGGTTAGTGATCGCATCAGCGGTTTTTTTATCCTGATTATCATACATATAGTCTGCAAACACCTCAGAGCAGGCCATCCAGCTGTTTTTCTTGGCGTAGGTAATGCAGGCTTGCGGGTCCAGCCGCTGTGCTGCCAGTACCGCATCAGCGAGGTTATCACTGAGGCTGCCGGTAATGCCGTCCAGCACTACGTCTTTAGGTCCGGTTACCGGATAAGCCGCCACCGGTACACCACAGGCCATCGCCTCCAGCAGTACCAGACCGAAGGTGTCGGTTTTACTGGGGAACACAAACACATCCGCAGCGGCAATATATGAAGCCAGCTCTTTGCCAAATTTGGCGCCGGTAAAGGTCACATGGGGATAACGTGCTCTCAGTGTTTCCAGATCCGGGCCGTCACCGACCACGACCTTGCTGCCGGGCACATCCAGCTGTAGAAACGCTTCAATATTTTTTTCAACCGCGACACGGCCCATGTTCAGCAGAATGGGGCCGGGTAAATTCAGATCTTTGGGATTGTCCGCTGTGAAAATATTGGTATCAACGCCCCGTCCCCAAACCTCAACATGCTTAAAGTCACGTTCAAACAAGGCATGCTGCTGAGAACGGGTCGGCACCAGAGTGCGTACTGCTTTGCCATGAAAACGGCGTAACCAGGCATAGGTCCAACTCAACGGAATCGGAGCACGTAAGCGCACGTATTCAGGGAACTGAGTGTGGTAAGACGTGGTGAATTTGACCTTATTTCGTAAACACCAGCGTCGTGCGGCCATACCTAGTGGGCCTTCGGTGGCGATATGCACGGCGTTGGCCTTGGCGTCATTAAGAAGCTTTTTGACTTTACGGCCCGGGAACAGGGACAGAGGAATACTGGGGTAGCTGGGACAGGGGATGGTTTTGAAATCGTGTGGGGTGATGAAGATAACCTCATGTCCCAATTGTTCCAGACATTTTCGGGTTTGCTTCAGGGTGCGCACCACCCCGTTAACCTGGGGTTCCCAGGCATCCGTTACGATAACGATTTTCATCAGGCAGCCTGTACGATAGCGAGAGGTTGTTCGACCATATCAGTCCAGTTGATAATTTCCATTTCACCATTGGGGTGTTCAACTAGCGCGGTACAGCTTTCCACCCAGTCACCACAGTTGTAGTAGTCGACATTGTGGTGACGAGCGATTTCAGCGCGGTGAATGTGACCACACACTACGCCGTCTACGCCCTGTCTGGCAGCTTCATGCGCCACCGCTTCTTCAAAGTTGCTGATGTACTGCACTGCGTTTTTAACTTTGTGTTTGAGGAATGCGGCCAGCGACCAGTAAGAAAAGCCCAGTTTGCGGCGCACCATGTTGACGTAGCGGTTAGCCCGCAGCAGCCATTCATACAGTCTGCTGCCGACCTTAGCCAGCATCGGCGAAATTTTCACTACGCTGTCGAACTGGTCACCGTGGATGATCAGCAGCTTGCGATTATCGGCCGTGGTATGAATCACTTCGTTCTGGATCTCGACATTGCCGAATACTGCACCGTCAAAATCGCGCAACACTTCATCGTGGTTACCGGGCACGTAAATCACCTTGGTGTTGTGCTTGGCTTTACCGAGCAGGGTACGGATGACATTATTGTGCGCCTGAGGCCAGTACATTCGCTTTTTCATTTCCCAGACATCGATGATATCGCCGACCAGGTAGAGGTAATCACAGTCGACCTTATGCAGAAAATCGAGCAGAAAGTCGGCACTGCAGCCACGAAAGCCAAGGTGAATGTCCGAGATCCAGACGCTGCGAACTTTTAACTTTTCTTTCTGGCTGACTTGTTTTTGCATAATGTGCCCTTACCTATGTATTTGAGCGCACACTAACTAATTAATATTGCAGCGTGATTAACTTTTTATTGCAGAATCATGACGTAAGCGTCGCCAGAACACTGTCGTATAATCAACGTCTGCCGCAAAACAGAGAGCAATATGAGCAATCCATTACTTGAAAATTACACCTTGCCGCCGTTTTCCCAAATCAAACCGGAACACGTTGAGCCTGCCGTCACCCAGGCGATCAATAAGGCGAGGGAAGCGGTCAATGCGCTGCTGACCAATATTGCTCAGCCCACATGGGCTACGCTGGTGGAGCCGATGGAAGACATCGAAGCCAGTATCGATCAGGTCTGGTCTCCGGTCAGCCATATGAACTCTGTGGTCAACTCCGAAGAACTGCGAAAAGCCTACAACGCCTGCCTGCCGATGCTGAGCGAATTTGGTACCGAGCTTGGACAGAACGAAGACCTGTACCGTGCCTATAAGGCACTGGCCGACAGCGAGGCTTATAAAGAGCTGGATACCGCGCAGAAAAAAGTCATTGATAATGCGATTCGTGATTTCCGTTTGTCCGGTGTCGAACTGCCAGCGGCAGAGCGTGATAAATATAAAAAGATCACGCAGAAGCTGACTGAGCTCAGCGCCAAGTTTGAAGAAAACCTGCTTGATGCTACCCATGCCTGGAAAAAACACATCACCGACGAGGCGATGTTGTCCGGCTTGCCGCCTTCGACCATTGCCATGGCCGAACAGTTTGCCAAACGTGATGAGGTCGAAGGCTGGGTGTTTACGCTGGATTTTCCGTCCTACATGCCAGTGATGTCCTACGCCGACAACCGTGAACTGCGTGAAGAAATGTACACGGCGTTTGCGACCAAAGCCTCCGATCAGGGTCCAAATGCCGGTAAGTGGGATAACACCGAAGTGATGGCCGATATTCTCAAGCTGCGTCATGAACTGGCACAGTTACTCGGTTTCGCTAACCATGCCGAACGTTCGCTGGCCACCAAAATGGCGCAAAATCCAGAGCAAGTACTGGATTTCCTCAATGATCTGGCTTTGCGTAGTAAACCGATTGCCGAGAACGAGTTTGAAGAACTCAAGGCCTATGCCAAAGAAACGGCCGATATGTACGAACTGGAAGCTTGGGACGTCACCTATTTCGCCGAAAAACTGCGTCAGCAGCGTTATTCGATTTCGCAGGAAGAACTGAAGCCGTACTTCCCAGAAGACAGAGTCGTCAACGGCCTTTTTGCTGTGGTCAACCGCTTATATGGTCTCGAAATCAGCGAACGTAAGGATGTCGATACCTGGCATAAAGACGTACGTTTCTTTGATATTCATGATGCGCAGGGCGAACTGCGCGGCCAGTTCTACCTCGATCTGTATGCACGTCAGCACAAGCGCGGTGGAGCATGGATGGACGAATGTCTGGTGCGTCGTAAAACCCAGAGCGGCATTCAGACGCCGGTGGCTTTCCTGACCTGTAACTTCTCTGAACCGGTCGGTGATAAGCCTGCTCTGTTTACCCATGATGAAGTCACCACGCTGTTCCATGAGTTTGGTCACGGCCTGCATCATATGTTGACCAAGATCGACTACGCCGGTGTATCGGGTATTAACGGTGTCGCCTGGGATGCGGTCGAACTGCCCAGTCAATTTATGGAAAACTGGTGCTGGGAACGCGAAGCGCTGGATTTGATTGCCGGTCACTATGAAACTGGCGAAGCGCTGCCGGATGAGCTTTACAGCAAGATGATCGCAGCACGTAACTTCCAGTCGGCGATGATGATGCTCAGACAAATCGAGTTCTCCTTGTTCGATTTCCGTTTACATCTTGAATATGACCCGAACGGCGGCGATCAGGTCGAGAAAATCCTTAATGAAGTGCGTAACAAGGTCGCCGTGGTCAAACCGCCTAAGTTCAACCGTTTTGCTCACAGCTTCGGTCATATCTTTGCCGGTGGTTATGCGGCGGGTTATTACAGCTACAAATGGGCGGAAGTCTTGTCTGCCGATGCCTTCTCCAAGTTTGAAGAAAACGGCATTTTTGATCGTGAGACCGGTGTGGAATTCTTAAACAATATTCTGGAAAAAGGTGGCTCCAAAGAACCGATGGAACTGTTTATCGCCTTCCGCGGCCGTGAGCCACAAATTGACGCCTTGCTGAGACATTCAGGCATTGCCGCCTAAAACAAAAAAGGGCCGAAAGGCCCTTTTTTTATGTGTTTAACTACACTCTAGCCATTCATGCACATTTGAACAGATTGCTGTGCATTCTGAATCATATTGGTCACGGCTGCTTCCGAAATCTTGCCAGCTTCTATGTCTTGTTTCAGTTGTGCATTCAATGCCTGAGTTGTAGCGTCAACTGCTGCGCCACCAGCCACTGGTAAAATTGCCAGTTCGCGATACTGCTCTGGGAAATTGCTCAGCCCTTCAAGCTGGCACCCCGCCATTTTAACCACATAGGCATCCGCTTCTGCCTGAACGGCTTTGCCACTCATATCTGGACGTTGGCTGCTCAACTGTTTCATCACCAACGGTTTCAGCTGCTTGGTGTATTCGAGTTTGTAGTTTTCCTGATCCTGAGCTTCGATAGCCACCGCCTGTTGAGCTAAGAAAAGGCATGGCAAAAGCAGTAACACATTTTTCATTGGTCTCTCCGGGTTTATTTAGCCCTGATCTTGTGTCAGGGTGCATCAAAAAAAGTCGTTCACGCACTGTAACGGTTAATGAGCCATGAATCCAGTCTCCAGCTAAAAGGCAATAAAAAAGGGCACCGACGAGCCCTTTTAGGTGAATGGATAACGCTCAGCGCAATTGGCTGTCCTTACTGCCGCGACGGTTGAACAGGCCGGCGGCCTTGTTTGCACGGTCGATTTCTTCCTGACAATGCACGCAAAAACGGACGCCGGGAATGGCCTGACGACGTGCTTCTGGGATTTTCGCTTCACATTCCTCGCAGTGAGTCAGGCTTTCGCCTTTTGGCAGACGTGAGCGCGCCTGTTGAATTGCATCTTCAACGCTGGCATCTATTTGATCTTGTACTGCCCCGTCACGGGACCAACCTCCAGCCATAACAACCTCCAAATGACTGTTTTCACGATAGTTTAATTATAGAGTAAAGATTGGGGTTGGAAGTTCTTATATCAAGTGGGGTTTAGCTACAGAGCTTGGCTTTAAACTCTGATATTGATCGCTGCCGCGAGGCGTTCATTTATTTTTGTTCGCTCAGAATAAACGAACCCAACATCAGGGGCACCTTGTGCTGGCCTTTTATGGTTCGTTGTTTTGGTCAAACAAAAAATGAACTTGTGAACCTCAAGTTCACAAATCTAGTTGCCCGTCCCTTGACTCTTGCTCTTTGAAATACTTGAGCAAACTATCAAGACCTTCACCTGCAGTGTTATCAGGAATAGTCCATTCATTTGTTTCTGAATCATGGAGTGCATAAACATCTGGTAGGCCTGTATCAACAGTTATTGGGCTTGCGAAGGCGCTATCATGTTCTTCATTGTATTCAACTCGCCATGCAATGACCGGTGTTGAGTACAGATCAACAATTTTATCGTCATCAGTTACTGGTTCAATCATATAAAGCGGGCGCGAGTTACTGATAATAGATACTTTATTTTCCATGCGAGCCTCCTTGGGAATAGAGAGTAATGATGGACTGAAGCTAGTATATTTAGATGCTGCTATCGTCTACCAATGTATGTAGGCAATATCTTGCATTTATACATTGTTACGGTGAACACAGAGATGTTTATTCTGATGATTTAGATAAATAGGTTTTTTTATCAAATACTATAGCTAGCTGCTAAGCTACTCCATACTCAAATAAAAACAACCAACACCCATGAAATATAGCGATCTCCGAGACTTCATCGACGGCCTCGAAAAGCAGGGCGAACTCAAACGCATCACTACCGAAGTGGATCCGGCTCTGGAAATGACCGAAATCGCTGACCGGGTATTACGGGCAGGTGGTCCAGCTTTATTATTTGAGAACCCGAAAGGCTCAAACGTACCGGCTTTATTAAACCTGTTCGGTACACCCAAACGGGTAGCAATGGGCATGGGCGAAGACTCGGTCACCGCTTTACGTGAAGTTGGTAAGTTGCTGGCTTTCCTAAAAGAGCCTGAACCACCCAAAGGCATGAGAGATGCGTGGGAAAAGCTGCCGATCTTCAAGCAGGTGCTCAATATGGGGCCGAAGCTGGTGAAAAAGGCTGCCTGTCAGGAAGTCGTGCTGGAGAGGGATGACATTGATCTTGCAAGCTACCCGATTCAACTGTGTTGGCCGGAAGATGCCGCCCCGCTGATTACCTGGGGGCTGGTGGTGACCCGTGGGCCGCATAAAGAAAGACAAAACTTAGGTATTTACCGTCAGCAGGTGATTGGTAAGAACCGTGTGATTATGCGCTGGTTGTCGCATCGTGGCGGCGCCTTGGACTTTAAGGAATGGCAGCAAACGCATCCAGGCGAGCCATTCCCAGTCAGCGTCGTGTTAGGCTGCGATCCAGCCACTATTCTGGGTGCGGTGACGCCGGTACCAGATACGTTGTCGGAATATGCTTTTGCCGGATTATTGCGTGGCAGTAAGACGGAACTGGTCAAATGTATCGGCAATGATTTGCAGGTGCCAGCCAATGCGGAAATCGTGCTGGAAGGGCATATTTACCCGGATGATATGGCTCCCGAAGGCCCGTACGGTGATCACACTGGTTATTACAACGAGGTGGATAGCTTCCCGGTATTTACCATTGAACGCATTACCCAGCGTAAAGACCCGATTTATCACAGCACCTACACCGGTCGTCCACCAGATGAACCGGCGATTCTGGGTGTTGCCTTAAACGAAGTGTTTGTGCCGATTCTGCAAAAGCAGTTTCCGGAAATTGTCGATTTCTATCTGCCGCCGGAAGGCTGTTCCTACCGTATGGCCGTGGTCAGTATGAAGAAGCAATATGCTGGTCATGCCAAGCGGGTAATGATGGGCGTCTGGTCATTTCTACGGCAATTTATGTATACAAAATTCGTGATCGTCGTCGATGATGATGTGAACGTGCGCGACTGGCAGGATGTGATCTGGGCCATTACCACGCGTATGGATCCGGCTCGCGATACGACCTTGGTTGAGAATACACCGATTGATTACCTGGATTTTGCCTCGCCGGTATCCGGCCTAGGTTCGAAGATGGGTATGGACGCCACAAATAAACTGCCCGGTGAAACCGATCGCGAGTGGGGCAGACCTATCGAAAAAGACCCGGCGGTTACGGAAAAAATTGACGAGATTTGGAATCAACTTGGGCTGGACTGAGTCTGCCTGACAGGCGCAGACTGAAGCTGGGCAGACCTGAGTCAGGGAGTTCAGCATGATTGAAAGCGCCTTATTGCTGTTTCTGGTGATTGATCCCTTTGGCAATCTGCCTTTTGTATTGGCTGTGCTCAGTGGCATTGAAAAGTCTCACTATCGTCGGACAATTCTCCGTGAAACCGTGTTGGCCTTGCTGGTGTTGGTGCTGTTTGCTCTCGCCGGTGAAGCTTTGCTTGGCTACCTCAATATCGAGCATGCGTCATTGATGGTGGCGGGTGGCGTTATCCTGTTTCTGATTTCAATGAAGATGATTTTCCAGTCTGCTAAGGATGTGTTTGCCGGCGACTATAGCCACGATTCTTTTTTGTTTCCTATTGCGATTCCGTGTCTGGCTGGCCCTTCGGCGATTACCACGGTGATGATCCTGCGTTCACAGCAACAGACAGATCTGTGGGGCTTAATGCTGGCTTTGTCGCTGGTGCTGATAGCGACCTTTATTGTGTTTCTGCTCGGGCGCAAGATCAGTGATTGGTTGGGTGAGCGAGGCATCCGTGCCGTGGAAAAACTGATGGGTCTGCTGCTCAATCTGGTGGCGGTGAATATGATGCTGATCGGCGTTCGCGACTTTCTGGCTTAGCCAAGCACACTAATTGCCGGCAAAGAAATAACCGGCAATCAGGTAGAAAATATTCAGCGCCGCCAAGGCCATGATCAGATAGAAGGTGAACTTCATCCCCAGAACACGTCGCTTGCCGTCAGCCTGTTGAAGCGCGGAGGCATGAATAATCCGACCGGTGAGCAGGGCAATGCCAGCAATGTGAATCAGCCACCACGAGGCACCAGCCCACTCCAGCATGATCATCAGGATCAGAATAATCGGTATGTATTCGGTAGCATTGCCCTGAGTACGAATGGCGGCCTGCAGGTCAGCATGACCGCCATCCCCCAGCATGACCCGGTGCAGCCTGCGCAGTTGGATTACGTTCAGTGACAGTTTCATAATCCATAAAGCACAGAGGCTGGCATACAAGGCAGTAATCATCGTTGTACATCGCTCCTAGGGTTTTCTGGGAAACAGCATCGGCACGGTTTTTCTGTAGTGTGTGTAGTCTTCGCCCAGAATGTTTTTCAAGTCATGCTCTTCAAACTGGATGCCGATCAGAATATAAAGCGTGGTCATCAGTGAAAACAAGAGGTGACCCTGCGTCATTACAGGCGTTGCCCAGAAGGCGATGATAAAGCCGAGCATAATTGGGTGACGAATGAATTTATACAGCGCTCTAGTTTGGAACGGGACATGTTCATAAGGGCGATCACGGAGGTGTAACCACACCTGCCGCAGCCCGAATAAATCAAAGTGATTAATCATAAAGGTGGACAGAAAGACAATTATCCAGCCGAGGGCAAATACCGCCCATATAAGGCTTTGGCCGAGACTGGAGTCGACTTGCCAGACTACGGTGGTCATCGGTTGCCATAGCCAGTAGAGCAGAAACAGCAACAGACTGGAGACGATAACGTAAATGCTGCGCTCGATCGGTACCGGCACATATTGGGTAAACCAGCACTTGAAAAACGGCCGTGCCATAAGGCTGTGCTGTACTGCGAAGGCTCCGAGCAGCAGTAGGTTGATAATCAGGCTACTGACAAGTGCTGACTCAGTTCCGGAATTGATGCTTTTAGGAACAATGATTTCGGCCAGAAAGCCGATGGCGTATACAAAGGCCAAAAAGAAAACTAAGTAACTGATTACACCGAAGAGAAACGACGTCATTTTGTTCATGACAGGCTCCTTCTTGTAGCTTAGATAATCGGTAAGAGGGATTTATCTGATTGTTTAAACAGATAATTTTACTGTCTACCTGTCAGGGTAAGATGTCAATATCCGGGCAAGTTCAGTTTGAGCTGTGACCGTTGGTATTTTCTTCCACCCAGTGTGCGCCTTCCGGGTTAAATTCCTGCTTCCAGAACGGGGCTCGGTACTTTAGCTCTTCAATCAGCCAGTTGCAGGCATCCAGCGCGGCACGGCGGTGAGCCGACCAGCAGGCAATAATCACTATCGCATCACCGGGATAGATATCACCGACCCTATGGACGATGAGGCAATCCTGTAAGGGCCACTGTTCACGGGCTTCCTGTTCCAGTTTTTCCAGGTATTGCCCGGTCATGGCCGGATAATGTTCCAGCGTCATTTTGCTGAGGTTTTGCCGCTCGCTGAAATCACGCATGGTGCCGATAAAGCTCGCTGCCGCGCCAAACTGCCCGTTTTGGCGATGGGCTGCCTGATGCTCGGCAATCAGTTGCCAAGGGTCGATATGTTGCTCACTGACCCGACTGGCCATCTTAGCCTCCGGTCACCGGCGGGAAGAAAGCGACTTCGTCGCCGTCTTTCACAACGGAATCGAACTTGGCATAGTCTAAGTTGATGGCGACCAGCACATTGTCCGGACGCGGTGCGTTGTCGGTCGCCTGAGCCCAGGCATCGCCAGCATTGGAGGCTGTGGCCAGTTCAACTTCGGCCTTGCCGATTTTTTCACGCAGGCTGGCAAAAAATTTGACTTGAATACTCATCTGGTTGATCGTTTTAGCGATTTTTAAATTACTAGGATAACACTTGCGATGTCTGAATTGACGCATTTTAATCAGGCTGGAGAAGCCCATATGGTCGATGTCGGTGGCAAGAAGGTGACCGATCGCGTTGCCGTCGCGGCGGGCACGATTCAGATGTTGCCTGAGACCTTCAAGCTGATTGAGCAGGGCGGGCATAAAAAAGGTGATGTTCTGGGGATTGCCCGGGTGGCGGGCATTATGGCGGCAAAGAAAACCGCCGATTTGGTGCCTTTATGTCATCCACTGGCTTTGTCAAAGGTGTCGGTCGAGTTCGCACTGGATGCTGACACTCAAGCCGTGCATTGTCAGGCTACCGTTGGTACCAGCGGTCAGACCGGTGTGGAAATGGAGGCGTTGACCGCTGTGCAGGTTGCCTTACTGACGATTTACGATATGTGTAAAGCCGTCGATAAGGCTATGGTCATGACTAATATCCGCCTGCTGGAAAAAGCCGGTGGTAAAAGCGGTCATTGGCTTCGCGATTAATTACCTACCGCTAAACACGTCACTGAAGCTGACATAATCACCTGACTGGCGGGTGTCATAACCGGAAAAGCCCACCAGTTTGTCATGAAACTGTTGGCCTTTGAGTAAGGCGGTGATCTCGCCGACACGGGCATCTTTCATCAAATGACGCGGCACGGCGAGGCAGTAGTGTTCCCATACCAGCGGAATAAATTCCAGATTGAACTTGTCGGCCATTGGCGCAATGCCAAAGCCGACATCGGCTGCGCCACTGGCGACCATAGCGGCGACGGCCATATGTGTAAATTCTTCATGGGTGTAACCACGAATCTGAGCTGGCTGGATATTGTCTGCCTGCAACAGCTGATCCAGCAGTAAACGTGTTCCCGAATCAGCCTGACGATTGATAAACGTCAGATCAGGCTGGGTCAAAGAGTGAATGTCCTGAACTTGTTTAGGGTTGCCGTTGGCCACCATCAAGCCCTGATTGCGTTTGACTACATAAATCAGCTGGTGGCTGTCTTCACTAACCAGATTGAGGTAGTCCTTGGCCAGATGGTGGCCAAGTTCACCGACCGGAATATGAAAACCGGCAATATGGCAGTCGCCATTACGCAATGCCCGCAGGCTTTCCAGACTGCCGTGAAAATGCAGGTCTAGCTGAAAGTCGGATTGCTGATTGATGAGATCGCGCAGCGTGCCAACAGCGAGGCCATGGCTGGCAAAGATATTAAAGCCATCGGCATCATCCTGATTGATCAGGGATTCAAATTCGCGTTTGAACTGGGTGGAGAAATTATCCAGCTCAGGGGAAAACGAGGCGTTCAGCTGACGCTGACCATGCATCAGCTTCTCACCAGCCGGTGCCAGTTTTGCACCACGACCGCGCTCTAGCGTAACTAACGGCTGGCCCAGCAGGCATTCCCACTTATTCAGCAAACCCCAAGCGTAACGGTATGACACCTGGATTTTATCGGTGGCTTTTCTCAGAGAGCCTTCCGTTTGCACAGCTTCCAGCATTTCAAACAATACCTTGTCGATATTGTGCTGCTCACCCAGATGGCTTAACTGCCAGTGGAAATCAATCTTTATATCCATTCTTATGAATTCCTATTCATATTTTGTGCCGTGTTATTCCCGATTATACTGAGATGTATATGAGTTTAAATATGCATATAAAAACATAATCCAGGTATTCAATTAACCAAGGAAATAGCAATGAAATTAAAAACAACCGTATTTTTGGCTGGGCTTGCAGCTACAGTGGCCATGCCGGTGCAGGCAGGTTCGGAAATAGAAACCCTGATCAACATGCTGCATGAAAATGGCATGGTCAGTAATGATCAGTACGGGCGTCTGATGGATGAGCTGAAACAAAATCAGACCCAGGCTGCTGAGGATAAAGCCGAGGTCGATCAAAAGCTGGCAGAAGCCACCAAGCCATCTGATGTTGAAATTACGACCAATGGTGGTCTGACTGTCAAAACACGTGATGGTAAGTTTCAAACCAAACTGGGTGGCCGTGTGCAGGCTGATGCCGCGACTTACAGTGGTGACCCTGAGCTCGGCAATGGGACTGAAATCCGTCGTGCACGCTTGTACATTGACGGCGTGATGTATAACGACTGGGCATATAAACTGGAATATGACTTTGCTAACACCGGTTCGAATGGCAAGGGTATTGCCGATGCTTACCTGAGCTACAAAGGCTTTGACAATCTTCAGATTAAAGTCGGTAACTTCAAAGATCCGTTCAGCCTGCAGGAGCAGACCAGCTCAAACCATATCAGCTTTATGGAGCGTGGTTTACCGTCAGCGTTTGCTGCTGGTCGTCATATTGGTGTAATGGCGAGCACAGAGCAGCAAAACTGGACGTTGGCGAGTGGGGTATTTGGTGACTCGCTGACAGCGACCGGTTCTGATGTCGATAAAGATGAAGGCTGGGGGCTTGGTACCCGTGCGACATGGGCGCCGATCAATGACGGTACGGAAGTAGTACATCTTGGTTTAGGTCTGAATTACCGTGAAACCGGTGGTGATAATGCAGCGCGCTTTAATCAGCAGCCGGAAAGCCATGTGGCGGGTATCAGTATTGTTGATACAGGCACGATTGCTGGCGTCGATGACTTCTTCAAAGTCGGTGCCGAAATCGCGACGGTTCAAGGACCATTCTCAGCGCAGGCGGAATACATCACTACTTCTGTTAAACGTGATGGTGGTTCGGATCTGGATTTTGATGGTTGGTATGTGCAGGCAGGGTATTTCCTGACCGGGGAATCACGTAACTATAAGACCGGTAAGTTCGGCGGTATCAAACCCAAAGCTAATGTTGGTGAAGGTGGCATCGGTGCCTGGGAATTGGCTTTACGTTACAGCACGGTTGATTTGACTGATGCAGACATTGATGGCGGTGAAGCCGATGCCATCGCTCTGGGGTTAAACTGGTACCCGACACCGACTTTACGTTTCTCGGCTAACTACGTCGATGTGCTTGAAGTGGACGGCGGCAGCTATGACGATGAGGAGCCAAGTGTATTCCAGCTGCGTAGTCAGTGGGCGTTCTAATCACCTAAATGTCATCATTATTTGCTAATGCTGTTAGCAACCTAACAAGGAGATAAGTCATGAAAATGAGAAAATGGATTGGCCTGCTTGTGCTGGCTATCATGAGCTCTTCGGCGATGGCCGTAGAGCACCTCAAGCTGTCTACCACCACCAGTACGGATAACTCCGGATTGCTGGCGGAACTGCATCCGGCTTTTGAGCAGAAGTTTAATGTGAAGGTGGATGTGATTGCTGTCGGCACCGGCAAGGCGCTGAAACTGGGCAGTAACGGCGATGTGGATGTAGTGTTTGTGCATGCGCCACAGGCAGAACTGCAATTTGTCCAGCAAGGGCATTTCATCGATCGCACAGCGGTAATGCACAATGACTTTGTTTTGGTTGGCCCGGCAACAGATCCGGCGCGCATTGCCACAGCAGAAAATGCGGCAGGTGCGATGATCCGCATTGCTAATGCCAAAGCCGACTTTGTCTCGCGTGGTGACGATTCAGGTACCCATAAAAAAGAAATTGCGTTATGGGAAAATGCCAATCTGGCTACCCCATCAGGCAGTTGGTACATCGCGGCCGGTCAGGGCATGGGTGCAGTACTGAAAATCGCCGATGAGAAGCAGGGCTATGCCTTGAGTGACCGCGGCACACAGATTGCCTATGCCGATAAGATGAGCCTGAAAGTGCTGTTTGAAGGGGATGAGGTGTTATTTAACCCCTATCATGTGATGGCCGTGAATCCGGCACGTCATGGTCATACCAACTATGAGCTGGCGAAGAAATATATTGATTTTGTGTCCGGTCCCGAAGGACAGGCCATCATCAAGAACTTCCGTCTGCATGGACAGCCATTGTTCCATCCGGATGCCATCAGCGAGTAAAACGAAAAGGCCGCGAAAGCGGCCTTTTTATTTAGCCCTGACTCATCAGGGTACGTAAGTCGATAATGGCGGCATTGGCGCGAGAAATATAGGACGCCATCACCAGCGAGTGATTGGCAAACAGACCAAAACCACTGCCATTCAAAATGACCGGAGTCCACACGGTTTCCTGTGTTGCCTCCAGTTCACGAATGATCTGACGCAAACTCACTAAAGCGTTTTTCTTTTGCAGAATATCGGCAAAGTCATGTTCCATGGCCTTGAGCAGGTGAATAAGCGCATAGGTCGCGCCACGGGCTTCAAAGAAGACGTCGTCAATCTCATTCCACGGTGTTTTTGTGACGATTTCACTGGCGGTCGGTGTGGATTGCATCGCATCGGGATCACCAGCCAGATCGGTGTTGACGCGAACCTGTCCGACACTGGCACTCAGGCGTTGTGACAGACTGCCCAGACGTTTTTCAACAATCGCCAGCCAGTCGGCCAGATTATCGGCACGGGCATAGAACTGGGCATCGTTGTCGCTGTTTTTACTGAGGCGATCCAGGTAGCGCTGCAAGGCTTCAATGCCACTGCGGTATTCCTGCTCACTGGGTGGAAACAGCCATGAGTCGGAGTTGAAATTGAACTGTGGCTCGGCAATGGCGAGGTCAGCATCTTCCAGAGATTGCGATTGGCTGCGGCTGATATCGTTACGCAGGGCGCGGGCGAAATCGCGGATTTGTACCAGCACACCGAACTCCCAGTTGGGAATATTGTCCATCCACACGGATGGCGGCATGACATCGTTGCTGAGGTAACCACCGGGTTTATCGAGCAGAGTTTCTGCCAGGGTGATGGCGGTAACGGTTGATGTATAGCCGGTGACCAGTTCCTGCTGCTGCATTGTTGCGTATTTGCGGGCGTGTTGAACGGGATCAAAACGCGCCGGGGTCATGCTCCACCACAACATCAGCAGCACCATGAGCAGAATGAAGCTGCCGAAGACAACAGCAGCAGCTTTAAAAAATTGTCTGCGCGTAGTGTTGTCGGCAAGACCATCATTGATGGTCCAGCCGAGATCAAGAAATTTTTGGGTTAAGCGTTTCAGGGCCATAGCTTTCTCTTTTGGGAACGGTCAGGGACAGCTTATGTGGTAACTCTAAGTAAAACAATGGGGTCGCGGCGGCCGAATTCAAACTTGACTTAGGCTGGCAGACCTCAGAATATGTCGGGTTTGCAAAATAATAACGAAGCGGGGGTACGCTTTAGCTATGACATTGAGAATCGAGATCGATGATCTGGCCAAGCATTTTGGCGCGATTAAAGCCGTTGATGGCGTGTCATTTTCCGTCAGCAAGGGTGAAGTTCTAGGGTTTCTGGGGCCAAACGGCGCTGGTAAATCCACCACGATGAAGATGATTACCGGGTTTCTGACACCTACACGCGGCACGGTTCGTGTCTGTGGTTATGACGTTCTGAAAGACCCGATTTCGGTAAAAGCGCATCTGGGTTATCTGCCCGAAGGCGCGCCGGCTTATGCCGATATGACGCCGGTGAATTTCCTCCACTTTATTGCTGAAATCCGTGGTATCCGCGGTAAAGAGAAAAAACGCGCAGTCGAGTCTGCAGCAGAGCGTGCGCGCATCACCAATGTGATGTATCAGCCGATTGAAACGCTGTCCAAAGGCTACAAACGCCGTGTAGGTCTGGCGCAGTCGATTCTGCACAATCCGCCAGTGTTGATTCTGGATGAGCCGACTGACGGTCTGGACCCGAATCAGAAACACGAAGTGCGTACGCTTATCAATGAAATGGCCGAAGATAAGGCCATCATCATCTCCACTCATATCCTTGAAGAAGTCCATGCCCTGTGTAACCGCAATGTGGTGATTGCTAACGGTAAGGTTCGCTTCGACGGTACGCCGCAGCAGCTGGAAGCGAAATCTCGCTATTACAACGCCGTGTGTGTGAACGTGGCCAATATTGAGCAGCAGGCATTCGCGAATTTCCTGAGCTCGCTGGAATTTGTTGCCAATGTGGAACAACTGAATGGCAGCGAGGGCTTCCGGGTCTATCCTAAACAAGGCCAGCAAATTACCGCCGAGCTATCTGAAACCATCCGTGGCAACGGTTGGGAAATTGATTCCCTGCATGCGGAAAGCGGCCGTCTTGACGAGGTTTTCCGTAGCATCACCATGCCTAACGCGGAGTCAAAATAATAATGAATATGCAAAGTATCTGGTTCATTATGAAACGTGAGTTTAATGGTTACTTCGCGACGCCGGTGGCTTACGTTTTCATCATCATTTTCCTGTTACTGACTGGTTTTTCGACCTTCTATGTCGGTAACTTCTTCGAACGTGGTGAAGCGGATCTGTATCCGTTTTTCTCCCAACACCCTTGGCTTTATATTCTGCTGATACCGGCTATTTCCATGCGCCTGTGGGCAGAAGAGCGGAAGAGTGGCTCGATTGAGCTGCTGATGACCCTGCCGGTATCGGTATTTGAAGCCGTGTTGGGTAAATTCCTTGCCGCCTGGGCCTTTACAGGCCTGGCCTTGCTGCTCAACTTTCCGTTGTGGTTGACGGTGAATTATCTGGGTAGTCCGGATAATGGGGTGATTGTCGCCAGCTTCCTTGGCAGCCTGCTGATGGCGGGTGGCTTTCTGGCAATCGGCTCCTGTATTTCTGCAATTACCAAAAATCAGGTCATTGCGTTTGTACTGAGCCTGGTTATCAGTCTGATTTTTGTATTAGCAGGTTTTGGTATCGTTATCGACTTCTTCGCCGGCTGGGCACCACCGACTCTGGTGGATGCGATCAGCTCCTTCAGTTTCCTGACGCATTTTGATGCCATCAGCAAGGGCGTGATTGATCTGCGCGATATGCTGTATTTCATCTCATTGATCGCCATCTGGCTTTTTGCCAATGCGCTGATTATCAATGCGCGCAAGGCCGACTAGGAGAGAACTGAGACCATGAAGAAACAACTGCTATCTACTACCGGTCTGCTACTGGCCATTGTGCTGTTCATCTCGTTCAATATCGTGGTGAACGGTAACTTCAAATCTGCCCGCGTGGATCTGACTGAAGATAATCTTTACACCCTGTCTGAAGGCTCGCAGAACGTACTGGCATCAATCACCGAGCCGGTCACGCTGCGTTTTTATTATTCTGAACAAGTCGCTCAGGCGCTGCCGAGCCTGAAAGCTTATGCGCAACGTGTGCAGGAGCTACTGCAGGAATACCAACGTGCCTCTAACGGCATGATTCGCCTGTTTGTAATGAGCCCTGAGCCGTTCTCGGATGACGAGCAACGGGCCCAGCAATATGGCCTGCAATCAGTGCCTATCGAAGGTGAGCCGGATCCGATGTATTTCGGTCTGGCCGGTACCAACCGTCTGGATGGGGTTGAGACCATTCCGTTTTTCCAGCCAGAGAAAGAAGACACGCTGGAATACGATCTGACCAAGCTGATTTACAAGCTATCGACGGACGAGCGTAAAACCATTGGTGTTATCAGTGCTCTGGAAGTCGATGGTGAGCAATACGACCCGCTGAAAGGTGAAGTCGCGGCCGGTGGCGCTGAGCCGTGGACGATGATGGCAGAACTGCGTGAGATGTTTACTGTCACCATGCTGCCTAAGGATATCCGCCGCATTCCATCCAGCATTGATGTGCTGGTGGTAGTGCACCCGAAAGACTTTGAAGATAGCACCTTGTACGCCATTGACCAGTACGTGTTGGGGGGCGGCAAGCTGGTGAGCTATGTGGATCCGTATGCGGAACTGGATGAGCCGGAAAAAGATCCGGATAACCCGATGGCGGCGATGCTGGCGTCACGCAGCTCCAATATGGAACAACTGTTTCAAGCCTGGGGCATTGAGCGCTCTGCCGCGGATGTAGTGGCTGACCGTAAAACCGCGACCAAGGTCGATTTCGGCGCCAGAACAGATCACCAGCCGATTGACTACGTGTTGTGGCAGGGGCTGGATGAAGAAAACTTTAACGCCGACGAAAAGATCACCTCATCCCTGCGTAAAATCAATGTCGCCACGCCGGGTTACTTCAAGATTCTGGATGAGAAAACCACAGAGGTCACACCACTGCTGTCTTCCAGTAATGAAGCGATGCTGGTGGATAAGCGGGTGGTTCAGTTCCGCAATGATCCGGTCGCGCTGTTGACCAAATATCAGCCGGGTACCCTGAGTTATCCTCTGGCGGTTCGGGTGCAGGGTGAAGCGAACAGTGCTTTCCCTGATGGCGCCAAAACCAAGACCGGTGAAGTCAAGAAAATGTCCGGTCATCTGGATAAGGCCAAACAGTCAATTGATGTTGTCGCTATTGCCGATGTCGATATGCTTGATGACCGTTTCTGGGTACAGACTCAGGATTTCTACGGTGAGCAGCTGGCCTTCACTACCTCGAACAACATTGATTTCCTGATTAATGCCGTGGAAGACATGACCGGTAGTCAGGGCCTTATCAGTGTGCGTTCCCGTGCTGGTTTCTCAAGACCGTTCCACCGCGTTATTGCGTTGCAGCGTGATGCTGAAAAACGTTTCCGCACCAAAGAGCGTGAATTGCAGCAGAAGCTGAAAGAAACACAGCAACGGATTGCCCGCATGCAGGTACAACGTAGCGGCAGCGGTGAACAGATCCTGACGCCGGAACAGCAAAAAGAGATTGCCGAGTTCCGTCTCACTGCGAATAAAACCGAGCAGCAACTGCGCAGTGTGCAGGCGAATCTGCGTAAAGATATCGACAAGCTGGATACCCAGCTCAAGTTCTTCAACATCGGGCTGGTGCCGTTCGTGGTCGCCTTACTGGCCGTATTCACAGGGTGGATGCGGATCCGTAAGCGTACCAAGGGCCGTAGCCAGCAATAAGACATGACGAACAACGTCGATAAGACAAAGTAGGTTTAAAACGATGATTAAAAAACTCAATAGTCTGACTGTCCTGTTCATCATCACTGTGCTGATGGTGCTGCTGATGTTGGTCACCATATACCGAGCGGATGACAATCAGGACGCATACGGTCTGCTGTTTCCTGAGCTGTTCGAGCAGCTCAGTGAAGTCAATAACATCCAGTTTACCAGTGGTGAAGGGGAGTTCACCTTGTATCGCGAAGGGGAAGACTGGTTTATCCGTGAGCATTACGATTACCCGGCTCACTTCGATGAAGTCAAACGCATGCTGATTGACTTGTCGGAAGCCGAGTTGCTGGAGCGGAAAACCGATAACCCGGATGAGCACTATATTCTCGGTGTGGAAGGTGCCGATCCGGAAGTGCCAGGCGGGGAATCATTGAAAGTCAGCCTGCGTGATGACGACGAAGAGGTGGCTGGTCTGATTCTCGGTCAGCAACGTGAAATTACGACTCAGGCTGGTCCTAAACAGTTTTATGTGCGCCGAGCTGGCGAGCAGGAAAGCTGGTTGGCAGAAGGCTACCTGCAAATCAATCCGGTGATGCTGAACTGGATTCAGGCCGAGATCATTAATCTGGCCCGTGAGCGCATTGCCCGGGTAGAAATCACGCAGCCGAACGGTGACAGTGCGGTGATTGTGAATACCGGCGCAAAAGATAGGTTCGGTACTCCGGAAGACGGTGAAGAAACCATCTTTAAATACCCGCAACTGGGTTATGACATCGCCGGTTCGCTGCATCAGATGCGGATGGAAGATGTTAAACCTGTTGCCGAGTTCTCACGCGGTGATGCTGAGGTGGTAACGGCCAGATTCACCACCTTTGACGGACTGGTGGTGACGACCGAATCGTCATTTATTGATGGCTTTTACTACAGCACGATGAGCGCGGCGTTTGACGCCAGTGCAATTCAGCCAGCGCCGAAAGATATTCAGGAACTGAATGTCACCAAGAAGCCGGAGGCGGTGAAAGAGGAAGTCGCCAAGTTGAATCAGCGCTTATCACCGTGGGTATATCAGGTCAGTGGTTTTGTTGGTACCAACCTGATGCGGGCACGTTCTGACATGGTGACTGAACGTTCCAATGTCATTCCGATGCCACCAGATATGACAGGCTTCGGTCCGCGTTAAACAAAAAGGCTCCTTGCGGAGCCTTTTTTATATCAGCTAATCAACTGCTGCACTTCTGCCGCCAGTTCGTCGGGTGAGAATTTGGGTAAAAACCGATCGGCGCCGACTTTCTGCACCAGTGCCTGATTGAAAGTGCCGCTCATCGAGGTATGCAGCAGGATTTGCAGATCTTTCATTCTGGCATCTTTACGAATTTCGGCGGTCAGGGTGTAGCCATCCATCTCCGGCATTTCGATATCTGAAATCATCAGAGCGACATGCTCGGCAATGTTTAAGCCTTGCTCAGCCCAGCCTTGCAACAGTTCCAGCGCTTCACGTCCGTTTTTCGCGACAGTAGTCTCTATGCCTATCTGCTCCATGGTGCGTCTGATTTGATTGCGTGCCACACTGGAATCATCCACCACCAAAACATGTTTCTTGTGTTCACGGTTTTGCTGCTGGGCATCATCGGCAATAGTCGACGATACAGTGGTGTTACTTCCCATGACTTCGGCCAGCACCTGTTCAACATCAATGATTTGTACAATCTGGTCATCGACCTTGGTGATAGCGGTCATATAGGTTTGCGCACCCGATGCTGCTGGGGGCGGCATCACCTCAGACCAGCTGATATTGATGATCCGATCGACCTTGCTGACCAGAAAGCCCTGCACCGAACGGTTGTATTCGGTCAGTATGACGAAGCTGTCTGTCACCTGCTGAAAGGCGCGGCGACCGATGCTTTGCGATAAATCGACAATGCTGACAGTCTGGCCACGAATGGAAGCAACACCTCGTACTACGGGGTGTGCATTGGGCAGTTTAGTTAAGGGAGGGCAGGGAATTGCTTCACGGACCTTAAACACGTTGATGCCATAGAGTTGTGAGCCGCCAAGACGGAATAACAATAGCTCCAGGCGGTTTGTTCCAGCTAGGTTAGTGCGTTGATTCACACCGTCGATCATACTGTTCATGCGTGCTCCTCTGTGTCTGCTGAGCTTATCGCCCGTTTACAGACAGACTTGAATGGTTTCGTATTATCCGTGGGCATGGTCTTTGCAAGATGCTGTGCAGATAGTCCGTACAGGCTCTTGAGGTTAGTGATCATGCCTTTTCGTCACATTATAAGCAGTTTAATCGTCGTTTTTTTGACACCTGTTGTTCAGGCACAGCCATTGCAGTCGCTGGCTTCCATTGAGCAGACAGCCTATGTGCACGCCTTGCATGATGCGCAGGCAAGCTACAGCCAACCGCAGGTGTTGGTGGATTCGCTGGATAACCGACTGCGCTTGCAGCAATGTGATAAAGAACTGCACAGCTTTTCCAACTCGGTATCCAACACTGTCGGTAGTCGTACCATCGGCGTCAAGTGTCAGGGGACTGTGGAGTGGACGGTGTATGTGCCGGTCAAAGTGAAAGTGGTCAAACCAGTGGTGGTTTCGTCGCGCCCCTTGCCAGCTAATCAGACGCTGACAGCCAGAGATGTCCGGCTGGAAGCGATGGATATCGCTGAGTTACGCCATGGCTACAAAGAATCCTTAGAGCAAGTGGTCGGCCAGCAACTGAAATATCCGCTGTCAGTGGGCATGGTGATTCCAACGCGCAGCCTGAAGCAGGAAAAGGTTATACGCCGCGGGGAACAGATCATTCTTGTCGCCACTGCGGGTACAATGGAAGTCAGAATGAACGGTACGGCGCTCGATGATGCCGGTGTCGGCGAAAAGGTGAAAGTGAAAAACAGCTCGTCTCAGCGGGTGGTCGAGGGGATTGTACATGCCCCTGGTATTGTCAAAGTGACAATGTAGCGTCAAAAAGTAAACGCAAGAAAGATTCAAGTTATTGAATTTGCGGCCGACATACTAATCACAATAGTTTCTGGAGACAGCTTAAATGGCTGATATTAATAAAATAAAACCCAGTTTGCAGCCGGATATATACTCGGCCCGCAACACGGGTGAACGCGATACCCGCGTGACACAGAGCGGCACGAGTCCGACTGGCATACTGGCTGATAAAGTCAGTCTGAGTGATACCTTGGCCAAGCTGGAAGCTACCTTGGCAGAAGTGCCTGAGGTAGATCGGGCGAAAGTAGACGCGATCAAGCAAGCAATTGAAGACGGTTCCTATAGCATCGACAGTCAGGAACTGGCACGAAAAATGATTGATTTTGAGGGAGACCTATAATTTAAGGACATCCCTCATGTCGATGAATGCCTTGCAACAATTAAGCGCTGTTTTACAAGCCGAACTGAACCACAGTGCCAAGCTGGCACTTATCCTGAAACAGGAACGCGACGCGCTCAGTAGCGCCGATCTGAACCAGGTTCAATACCTCACTAAAGAAAAACAGCCTCATGTTGTGCAATTAGAGCAATTGGGACGACAACGTGAGCAGCTATTAAAAGCGGCAGGATTTCCCGCCGGCAAATCCGGGCTGGAGGCATTTATTGCCAATCATGACGAGCAAGAAGCGTTGCCTGTACAACAACTGCTTGAGAAGCTGCGTGAAGTCGCCAAAATCTGCCGTGATACTAATCAAATCAATGGCGGTATCGTCAATGTTAACCGTCAGCACCTGGTACGGGCGTTAACCATCTTGCGTGGCCGTGACCCTGAAACAGGTTCATATGGGCCTGGTGGTGAATATACCAGTCAGGTTGTACGTCAGCCTTTGATTGGTCGCGTCTAACTCATTTTTGTTTGCACCAGTCAGCCAATAAGCTGACCCAGTCGGGGTGATCATTGAGGCAGGGTATTAGCGTCAATGATTCGCCACCTGCATCTTTAAACACTTCTTTGCCACGAATCGCGATTTCTTCCAGGGTCTCCAGACAATCTGTCACAAAGGCCGGGCAGATAACCAATACCTTTTTAGCACCTTGCTGTGCCAGTTCGACTAGACGATCTTCGGTATTGGGTCCCAGCCATTTTGCACGACCTAGACGTGACTGAAACGCCACCGAATACCGATTCTGTGCCAGTCCTGCCTGCAGGGCAAAGCAGTGCGTCGTGCGCATGACCTGATGGCGGTAGCAGGTTTTGTGGGCCGCATGAGCGCTCTCACAGCAGTCATTGCGTTTAAGACAGTGAGCGCCACTCTCATCCAGTTTAGTCACGTGTGACTCTGGCAGACCGTGGTAACTGAAGATCAGATGATCGTAGTCTTGCTGCAGATAGCTTTCGGCGCTTTTAACCAGCGTCTGAATGTAATCAGGATGATCATAAAAGGGCTGAACGACGCGCAATTGCACATTCAGCTGATGTTTCTTGATAACGCGGCGCGCTTCCTCAATCGAGGTGGTGACGGTACTGTCGGCATGATGCGGGTACAGCGGCAGATATAGAATTTCACTGATAGCCTCATCTTCACACAAAGCCAGCAGTTGTTTTTCGATACTTGGCTGACCGTAGCGCATCGCCATCGCTACCGGCATATCGAGCTGTTGCTGCAGAGCTTGTGTCAGCCGTTCGGATAGCACAATCAGTGGTGAACCTTGTTCCATCCAAACGCTGCGATACGCTTCAGCCGAGGCTTTCGGGCGGCTGGGCAAGACAAACAGGCTGACAATAAGGCGTCGTAATAGCCAGGGAAGCTGGATCACATAGGGATCCATCAGAAACTGATTCAGGTAGTGCCGGACGGGTTTGGTTTCCGGAGCATCAGGCGAGCCAAGATTGGCCAATAAAACTGCACGTTTGGTCATATTGTCGTTATGAATTCAGGATGTCATTAAATGCGGCTTGTAACTCAGTATAGTGAAACTGGAAGCCTGCTGCGCGGGCATTTTCCGGCAGAACACGCTGACCGCCCAATAGGAGTTCTGAAAGTTCACCTAAACCAGCTTTGAGCACACAGGCGGGTACCCTTATCAGCGCCGGGCGGTGTAGCTGATGAGCCAGGGTCCGAGTGAACTCGGCATTAGTGACTGGTCCCGGCGCTGTGCCATTGAAGACGCCTTCCAGTGCAGTTTGTTTGCTCAGAAAGATAAACAGGTTGGCGATATCGTCGATATGTACCCATGGCATATATTGTGTGCCATCGCCCATCGGTCCGCCAAGTCCCAGACGGAAGGGAAGTAATAGGCGTTGCAGTAGACCGCCGTTTGCTGCCAGAACCAGTCCGGTGCGGACAATGCACACCCTGACACCAGCCTCACGTGCTTTTAAGGCGGCGTGTTCCCAGCGCTCACACAGTTGGTGAGCATACTCATCATGAAAGCCGCTGTTTTCGTTAAGCGGTGTATCACCCAGATCACCATACCAGCCGACGGCGGAACCACTGATCAACGCGGCTGGTTTTTTCTGTCGTTGGCTTAGCCACTGCACCAGTTGCTCAGTTAAGTCGATACGGCTTTGTTCCAGAATGCGCTTACGCCTTGCTGACCATCTGGCATTGGCAATGGGGGCGCCGGCCAGATTGATCACCACATCCACATGTTCATGGCTGCCGATTTCGGTCAGATTGGTAATGGCAATGGCCGATAAACCGCAGCGGCGGTGAACTTTTTCACGCTGCCGACTGAGGACGATCACGGTATGTCCGGCTGCCTGAAGCTTTTGGCAAATCGCGGCGCCAATCAGGCCGGTGCCTCCGGTGAGCAGATAGTTCATAACTTATCCATTTTAAATGTGTCAGAGCTATAGAACACGCTAATCTGAGAAAGTTTGCATGATGTTATTATGGCAAAACCAATCAGCTAATGCGCATGAATGGCGGTAATCTGAACACAGAAATCAACAGGGGCCACAGTGACTCAGCATACAAAAGTGAAAGTCGGTATCAGTAGTTGTCTACTTGGTGAAGAAGTGCGTTATGACGGCACCCACAAGCACTTACGTATGGCGACTGAAAGTTTGTCACGCTACTTTGATTTCGTTTCTGAATGCCCTGAGATGGGAATTGGTATGGGCGTACCGCGAAAGCCGATTCGGCTGGTCGGTGATGTGAACGCACCTAAAGCGGTGGCTGTGCATGATGAGACACTTGACTACACCTCCGAGCTTACCCGCTTTGGCCAGCAAAAGGCGATAGAGCATCACGACTTGTCGGGTTATATTTTTATGAAAAATTCACCGAGTTGCGGCGTGTTCCGGGTCAAGGTGTATCAGCAAAACGGCTATCCGGCCCCATCGCCGGGGCGTGGCTTGTATGCTCATGCTATTATGCAGGCATATCCACATCTGCCGGTAGAAGAGTCCGGTCGTTTGGCTGATGCCTGCCTGCGCGAAAACTTTGTGACCCGGGTATTTGCCTATGCCAACTGGCAGGCACTAACGCGCGAAGGACTGAGCGCCAAAGCGATTTTGGATTTTCATGTGCGCTACAAATACTGTCTGATGGCGCACTCGCCGACAAAATACGCCGAATTGGGCAGAATGCTGGCCGATGCAGGAAACCATGATCCCGTTGAGCTCGGTGAGCGCTATTTTGCCGAATTGATGGCGACCTTGGGCAAGTTGGCTTCCAGGAAGACGCATACCAATGTGCTGATGCACCTGCAGGGCTACCTGAAGAAAAAAATCAGTGCGGCGGAAAAGACCGAATTGGCGAAGATCATAGAGCAGTACCGGACGGCACAGTTGCCTTTGATTGTGCCGGTGACCTTGCTAAAGCACCATTTCAACAATCATCCCGATCCCTATATTCTGCGACAGGCCTACTTACAGCCTTACCCGGACGATCTCAGCCTACGTAACGCGATCTGACGACAGCTAGCCCCCTGAGTGTAATCTGATTTACACTTGAGATTCGTGTCATCAAGGATTGATATGCGCGTGAGTAAGACTTTTACTCTCAATGCCCTGCTAGTACTCGCTATCGCATTGTGTGGCTATGCCATGGGCTTGCTGGCCTTGCCGCCATTTGGGGCGTCACCATTCTGGCTGCCTGCCGGTTTGGCGGTGTCCGGCGTATTGATATGGGGGCGACAGGCGCTGCCCGCTATATTCATTGGTGGCGTCCTGCTGAGTATCGAAACTAGCGCCAAAGCCAACTTCCCTACGTTACTCTTTGCGGCTCTATCCGGACTTTATCTCGTTCTGCTTGCCATAATTGCCCTGTTTCTTCTGAGGCGGGTCCGGCTATGGCCAGAAACCTTGTTCAGAGAAAAGCCAATCCTGCAGTTTCTGGCCTTAACCGCCTTTGTCGCACCGATGCTACCCGCCTTGTTGATGGCTATCACGCAGTCGTTGATGGGACAAACCTCACTGACCCAGGTGTTACACATCACCCTGTTCTGGTGGCTGGGTAGTGCGGTAGGTATTGTGATCACGGTGCCGATAATGCTGTGCCTGTTTGCTTCTCCGCGTTCGATCTGGCAACCACGGATGCTGACACTGTGCGTGCCGATGCTGAGTTTATTAGTGCTGGCTGTGATTATTCTGACCAGTGTGAAAGAGCGTGAAATGGCATTAAGCCAGACCCGTTTTGATGCCAACGTCAATGTAGCAATGACCTTGATAGAGAACGAAGTTGATTTTCATCAGGGTTTATTGCAGGCGATGCAAGCCTATTTCACACACAGTGAATACGTCACGGCAGATGAGTTCAGGCAGTTCTCCCGTGATTATTCCAGCCACCAACGTGATATCGGTTACCTGGCCTGGTTGGAACTGAAAATGAGCGAGGCGCAGACCGTTGAGGCTGTGGAGGTCAGGTATCACAGCCAGATTGAGACCAATGAAGATGTGACACGTCTGCAGGGGCTGAATTTATGTGACGCGGTGGGACAGGCATTTTGCGATGAATTGGTGGGGATAGAGTTCACCTTGATTGATGCGCGTGAATTGTCACCGGCTTTGCCTTCCGGGGCGGGGGAGTACGCGTATCTGCAACGCGTACAGACTTCGCCGGATAGCATCAGTGGCTGGATCCTGCAGGTTGTCGATTATAAAACCTTCTTCTCCGATATTTTTTTACATGTGCCGAATGCCTGGGTTGATTTTGCCGTCATCAATTTAAGCACGGGACAGCCTGTGTTTGATTCATCACCTATGCAACATGGCCTGGGTGGTCGCTGGCAGCCTGTATTGGCAGCTTCGCAGGTTATCAACGTATTGGATCAGCGCTGGCGTATTGACTTTCACCCTTCTTCCCTGTTTACCCGAACCTTTACCAGTTGGTTGTTTTACTGGGTGGGCTTGATCGCCTTATTACTGTTTGGCCTGACGACAAGCTGGTTATTGGCGATGAGTGGCCGTTTTACCTTGGTTGAAGAGGAAGTGGCAGACAAAACTCGTGAGCTCAATAACCGCACCCAATTACTGGCTGTCAGTGAACGAAAATACCGGCGTCTGGTTGAAAATATTCAGGATGAGTATTTTCTCTACAGTCACGATCGCGACGGTATGTTTCATTACGTGAGTCCTTCTGTTCAGCCCATGTTGGGCTACAGTCAAGATGAATTCATGACGCATTACTCCCGTTATATGCCGCAATCGGAAAAGAACCGGGATGTGACATTTATGACGGAGCAAACGCTGGCCGGGAACAAGTCCAACTATGAAGTGGAGATAGTCAGTAAGCAGGGCAAATTACACACCTTGGCCGTGACCGAAATGCCGAGTTATAACGAGGCTGGCGACATTATCGGTGTGGAGGGTATTGCTCGTGATATCACCGATTTTAAAGTCTCACAGCAGAAACTGGAAAAACTGTCGCTGGCCGTGGAGCACAGCCCGAATGCCGTGTTGATCATGGATAAATCCGGTCAGGTGGAATACGTGAACCCTAAGTTCACGGCGATAACCGGTTTCAGTAATGAGGAGAGTCTGGGTGTATGGCCAGATCTTATCAACTCCGGGGTGAATCCACCGGGTATCTATGAGGAAATCTGGCAGCGCATTCGTGATGGCGAGGAGTGGCGCGGTGAATTGCAGAACCGTAAGAAAAACGGCGATTTGTACTGGGCTCAGGAACTGATTGCACCAATGACCAATGAGACCGGTGAAGTCTCACATTTTGTCGCCACCCAGGTAGATATTACTGAAGCCCGCCGTTTAAGCGAGGAAACTTCCTATCAGGCCACCCACGATCAATTGACCGGATTGATCAACCGCCGTGAATTTGACTTGCGGCTGGATCGCGTCATTCTGGCCGCCAAGCATAATCTGACTGAACATGCCCTGTGCTTTCTCGATCTTGATCAATTCAAGCTGGTGAATGACACCTGTGGTCATATTGCCGGTGATGAATTGCTGCGGCAAATTGGTAGCTTGTTACAAGGCAATGTGCGTTCCCGTGACACCATCGCCCGTCTGGGCGGCGATGAATTTGCCATTTTGATGGAGCATTGCAGTATTGATCAGGCTTATAAGGCCTGTGAACAGATCTTACAGTTGCTGCAGGAGTTTCGTTTTCTCTGGCAGGATTACACCTTCACGGTAGGTGGCAGCATCGGCTTGGCGATTATCGATCAGCACACCCGTGATGCCAATGAGGCGTTGCGTAATGTCGATACGGCCTGTTATTCGGCCAAGGATGCGGGGCGAAACCGTGTTGAAATTCACAGTGAAGACAGCCTGCGCTTGCAGCAACGGCGTGGTGAAATTCAGTGGAGCAGTGAGATCAGTGAAGCCTTGGATGATGATCGTTTCCTGCTGTATGCCCAGCCCATCAAGCCCTTGCACAATCCGGATCTCGGCATGTGCTATGAGATTCTGGTCAGGCTACAGCGCAAAGATGGAGAGATATCACCGCCCGGAGCCTTTCTGCCCGCGGCTGAGCGCTATAACTCGATTGGTCGCATTGACCGCTGGGTCGTGACCCATGCCTTTGAATGGCTGGCCTTGCATGCTGATAGCTTGGGGCCTATGACGGCGTTGTCTATCAATTTATCCGGCTTGTCACTCGGCGATGAATCGATGCTGCGCTTTATCATTAATCAATTAAAAAACAGCCAAGTACCAGCCGAGAAGGTGAAATTTGAAATTACCGAGACGGCAGCGATTGCCAATTTGCGATCAGCGACTACCTTCATTGAAACCCTGACGGAGTATGGCATTCGTTTCTCACTGGATGATTTTGGTAGTGGCTTGTCGTCATTTGCCTATCTCAAAAAATTGCGTGTTCATGCGTTGAAAATTGACGGAATGTTTGTCAGAGACATGCTTAAAGATCCGCTTGATGCGGAGATGGTGAAGTCGATTAATGAAATCGGTCATGTCATGGGGCTGAAAACGATTGCTGAATTTGTTGAATCCGACGCGATCATGGCGAGTTTGCAGAAAATTGGTGTGGATTACGTGCAGGGCTATGCTATAGGCAAACCTGTGCCAATTGATGATATTCTCAACAATTTGGTTTAGTGGATGAACGCAATGAGCAGGGATGAGCTGGTCATACTCAAGAACCAGGCCGCGATATTGTATCAACAGGCGCTGTTTTCAAATGCAACGGTGATTGGCGTTGCTATTTTGATGTATAGCCTGTTTTCTGATCATGAATATGCGCCATGGCTAATGACCTGGAGCATCGCGATAAGCCTCATTGCCTGTCTGCGCCTCGTTTTACTCTATACCTATAAGCGTCAGCAGCAACGTGGTGCGATCAATCCCCGCAAGTGGATACGGGCTTACGTGGTGCTCACCTTTATGGTCGGTGTGGTGTGGGGAAGTTCCAGTATCTTTTATGTGTTGATCGACGATATCCAGATCAACACCTTGTTCTATGTGTTAATCAGTACGGTGGTGGCTGCTGCTGTGCCGGTTTTGGCGGCCTGGCTTCCGGCATTTATGGCCTATACCATGCCGCAGGTGATTTTTCTCACATCCATGTCAACCTATCAGATTCAGACTACCGATGCCCAGAATCTGGTGTATTTCCTGACCTTTGCCTTTATCGCCTATTTTTTGTTGATGGTATCGCTGGCTCGGCGTGCCAATCAAAACATTGTGCAGGGCCTGAAACTGCAGCAGCACAATCAACACTTGCTCGACAAATTAAATGATGAGGTAGCGCAGCGTGAACAATTGGTGCAGTCGCGAACTCAAGAGCTGGTGGTGGCGAACCAGAAACTGAAATCCAGTCAGACGCATATGCTCAAGTTGTCGCGTGCTGTTGAGTCGAGCCCAAATCCGATTTTGATTACTGATGCCGTCGGCATTATTGAATACGTCAACAAAAAATGTGTGCAGGTTTCCGGTTTTAGTGCTGCGGAGGTATCGGGCAAAAAACTGGAACAGTTCATGAGCTATAACGTCAGCAATCGCCAGTTCGATGAAATTTGGTCGACGGTGGCCAAGGAAGGTGAATGGCATGGTGAACTGAAAAACTGTAAAAAAGATGGTAGTTATTTCTGGCTGAAAGTGTATTTGGCGGCCGTATTCGGTGATGATCAGACGGTGACCAATTATGTGGTGATTTATGAGGACATTACCGACTCACGCCGACTGGCAGAAAAGCTGTCCTATCAGGCGACCCATGATGATCTGACGGGGCTTATCAATCGCGTTGAGTTTGAGAACCGGCTCAATATGCTGGTGGAGGATGCCAGAAACCGTCGCTCCAAACATGCTTTGTGTTTCCTCGATCTTGATCAGTTTAAGGTGATCAACGATACCTGTGGCCATATTGCCGGTGATGAGCTGTTACGTCAGTTGGGTAAATTATTGGCCGCCAGTACCCGCAAGACCGATACCCTGGCCAGGCTCGGTGGTGATGAGTTTGCGATTCTGATTGTCGATTGTGAACCGCAACAGGCTGAGTGGATCGCCAATGAAGTCAGGGAGATGGTCGAACAGTTCCAGTTTATCTGGGAGTCTCAGTTGTTCACTATCGGTGTCAGTATTGGTGTGACCAGCATTGATCAGCATACGCCGGGTCGTACTGAAGTGTTGAAGCAGGCGGATAGCGCCTGTTATGCCGCCAAGAACTCAGGCCGTAACCGAGTGTATCTGTATCAGCAACAGGATAAACAACTGGCTCAGCAGGAAGGCGAGTTCAAATGGGTGAACGAAGTGAAAGAGGCGATCCTGGATAATCGTCTTGAGTTATTTGTACAGCCCATTATTTCCACCCAGTCAGAACATTTAAGCTCGTATGAGGTTCTGGTCAGGCTGAGGAATAAGGCAGGGCAGCTGTTTCCCCCGGGCGCCTTCTTACCTTCGGCAGAACGCTATAACTTGTCTGACAAGGTTGATCGCTGGGTGATTGATCATGTTTTCGCCTGGCTGGAGCTGCATCAGCACAAGCTACCATTCCTCAAACAACTGGCCATCAATTTATCCGGTGCTTCATTAGGTCATACGGAGATGCTGGCCTACATCAGCTCACGCTTGGCCACGGCGAACTTTAAAGCCTCGATGATTAAGTTTGAAATTACCGAAACTGCCGCTATTGGGAATCTGCGTAATGCCAACACGTTCATCAAAGCCCTGTCGGAAATTGGTTGTCAGTTTTCATTGGATGACTTTGGCAGTGGTTTGTCCTCATTCGGCTATTTGAAGAATTTGCCGGTACAAAGTATTAAAATCGATGGCATGTTCGTGAAAGATATGAACACCGACCCGCTGGATTTTGAAATGGTGAAGTCGATTAATGACATCGGCCATGTAATGGGACTGGAAACTATCGCCGAATTTGTCGAAGACGAACAGATTTGGGAAAAACTGCGCTCAATCGGCGTTGATTACGGGCAGGGCTACCACCTTGGCAAGCCGGTACCAATCGATGCGATTCTCAGTCCGGCCACAGCGGCCAAGCGGGAGCGAACTCAGTCAGTCTAGTTACTAGGGGACAGAATGCTCCATCGGCGTGATTTCTTATTCAGTCTGCTAGGTCTTGCCGTCTCGACCCAGCAGCTTCGCGCGGCTGACTCGAGGCAGACTGGTCTGGTACTGGATGAGGGGTTTAGTCGCCATCAGATTTCAGCGTCGCACCCGGAATCACCAGCCCGCTATGCAGCGATTGAACAGGCGCTGGCCGACTGGCCGCAAGCCGGGAGTCTGCAACTGTTGCAACCGCTAAGTCTGACCGCGGCAGAGCCCTGGCTACAGCAGATCCACAGTGATGCCCATATTGCGGCGATAAAGTCACAACGAGCCACCTTCGACGATGCCTTACTGGCAACGGCGGCTGTTCTATCCGCTGTTGATGCGGTAATGCAGGGGACGGTGAGAAATGCCTTTTCTGCCTCGCGGCCTCCCGGGCACCATGCACTGAATAGCGGACAAGAAGAGGGTTTCTGCTATTTCAATCATATTGCAGTGGCGGCCCGCTATGCCCAACAGCACTATCAGGCTGAGAAAATACTGATTATCGATTGGGACTATCACCATGGAAATGGCACGGAGTGGGCATTTTATGATGATCCCTCTGTCCTGTTCTTTTCCACTCATGATCAGTTTTCCTATCCCGGCACCGGTAGTCCGTTACGCCGCGGTGAGGGGGCTGGTAAAGGCTTCAATATCAATGTGCATCTTGATTGCGGGACTGACGATAAGGCGCTATTAGACACCTTTGAAACTGTGCTCAGGCCGGCTGTTGCCGCATTCAAGCCTAATTTGATATTGGTCTCAGCGGGCTTTGACAGCCGTGAGGATGATTTACTGGGCTGCTTCAATGTGACTGATGACGGCTTCTACCAGTTGACTCAGTGGGTGATGGCACTGGCCGACAAGTATTGTGACGGCAGACTGGTGTCGCTGCTTGAAGGCGGTTACAACATCAGGGGTAATGCCAGTGCGGTCATCAGTCACTTGAAAGCCCTAAAAGGTTTCTGAACAAAAGTCAATTTTCTGACAGATCGTCTCCATGCTGATTGTATTGAGCAAATAGTCGACTCTTAGATACTTATTAATGTTGTGGTAATGCATTGATAATTAATGCTTATTTTTCTTGTTGAGCTGTTTTTGTGACGTAGTCGAGTTGTGGGCATAGTTTCTGCAAGAAAGGTGCTGTGAGCGCCGATGATGCCGTTAGGAAGCATCACGGTCACCATTTTGAGTTCAAGGAGAACGAGATGAACGCTACAGCCCACCAATTGCATAATACGTTTTCAGGCTTGCAGGTTGCCGAGAATAAACAGTACGAACAACTGAATACCTTCTACGATGCCAAGTACAAGACCGGCTGGTTTTCTATGAAAGGGTCACCTCGTCCTTGCTTTACACCGACGCTGCTAAAAGAGATTTCCCGTTATTTCACTAGCGTCAGGCAGGAAATGCTGGCTAGCCAGGGACAGCAATACGATTATCTGGTGCTAGCCTCTTCGGTAGATAATGTCTTCAATCTGGGCGGAGACCTTGAGCTGTTTTCAAGGTTGATCGCCAACCAAGATGCAGACGGTCTATTGCAGTACGCGATCAGTTGTATCGATGTACTCCATGCCAACATGGTTCACCTGAATACTGATCTCACCACGATTGCTCTGGTGAAAGGTGATGCCCTGGGGGGGGGCTTTGAGGCAGCCTTATCGAGTAATGTGCTGATTGCAGAGCGAGGTACTAAGTTGGGTCTGCCGGAAGTGCTGTTTAACCTGTTTCCAGGTATGGGAGCCTATTCGTTATTGTCCAGGAAAATCGGCCCGTCTGCGGCGGAAAAGATGATTCTGTCAGGTACCTTGTACTCCGCTGAAGCACTGTATGAGATGGGTGTGGTTGATGTACTGGCCGAGCCGGGAGATGGCGAACTGGAAGTCTACCGCTACATCGATAAGGCAGCTAGAACACAGAACAGCCATGATGCGCTGCGTCGGGTACGGGACCTGTGTAACCCTGTGACCTATGAGGAGCTGCTGAATATCACCAAGGTCTGGGTCGAGTCAGCCTTAAAGCTCAGACCTAAAGATCTGCGTATGATGCAGAGACTGGTCCAGCGGCAGTCACACAAAACAGGTGTGGAGCAGGCTGTTACTGGCTAGTTTGATAGGAGAGGGTTTGGAGAGCGCTCTGTAAGCTTTGCAGTGTCTCTTCAAACACTCTGTTCATGTCATCAACCAGATGATGCATTTCTTTGGAGTTAAGCTGCTCAGGTTTTAAGTGCTCAGCCTGACGACACAGTTCTGCCAGCGTTTGGGCGCCGATTTCTGTCGACGTACCTTTGAGGGCATGCAGGCTTTCGCGGTACTGGTAGTAATCATCCGTCACCGCTTGATTGATGATGCCAAGGTGTTTGCGACCATCTTCCACAAAGCCGTCAACCAGGTTCGCCAAAAAGTCGACACTGCCGCCGAGTGACTCCAGCTCTTTAAAGTGCTGGTAATTAATCAATCCCAGCTTGTCTTCAGTGTCGCGGTTCTGTTCCTGTCTGTGTTCGGCTTCGGGCAACTGCTTGGAAAATAGTGCGATGTGAGACAACAATTCCTTGGAATTGATGGGCTTGGTCAGGAACAGATCAGCCCCCGCTTCTTCGCAACGCTGACGTGCCTCAGGCGTCGCGTCTGCCGTCAGCATAATGGCAGGAATCTCTCTGGTTGTATCGATAAAGCTTAATGCTTGCAGGATTTCGGTACCGGAGTATTCCGGCATATTCATATCCAGAATCATCAGGTCAATTTCATCATAACGCTGACTGATAAGGTCCATCGCCTGTTCACCATTACTGGCAAGTAATACCTGATGACCGAGTTGGCTGAGCATGCCTTCCAATACACGCTGGTTTACCTGATTATCTTCTGCAATCATGATGGTGAGCTGACGTTTATTATTCGCCTGTGCATGATAGAAGTCGTGAAGACTGACAATATTGCTACCGATATGGTGTGAAGCTTCGACGGCATGCAGCGCATTGAACACGGTACGTTTATCACTAACATTGGCAATGGCAGACAGGTAGTACAGATTGAGTTCGGCGTGAGCCAATACGTCGTCCGGTGACTGAACCAAGATCAGAGATAGTTGATCGAGCTGCGGTTCCTGACTTAACAGCTGGGCATACTGTACCGGGCTGATTCCCGACATGGCCTGCTGTTCAATGATCAGTGTGGTGAATGGCTGCTCCCCGGCAATTGCGTTCATTAACGCGGTCATAACCTGAGCTGTGGAGTGAACTGACTGGTGCGGAATCTTCCAGTCATCAAGATGTTGTTGCAAGGTAGCAGAGGTCTGCTCACGGGTAAAAATCAGGACGTTTTGCTCAGTCAATTCCAAAGTCTGCTTAGAGTGGGTGTCAAAAGGAAGTTCGAACCAGAAGGTAGTGCCTATGCCGAGTTCACTTTCTACGCCTATCTCTCCTCCCATGAGTTCAACGAGTTGCTTTGAGATGGTTGTCCCAAGACCAGTCCCCTGATATTTAACGGCGCCGGCGTTATTGGCTTGAGTGAAATCTTCAAAAATTTTTTCGATATAGTCGTTTGATATGCCGATACCGGTGTCGCTGACTTCAAAACGAACCCTGACATGAGAGGCTATTGTATCAGCCCCGACTTGGCGGACCACTAATTTAATATTTCCACTGTCGGTAAATTTGATCGCATTGCCTATCAGGTTTATCAAGACCTGTCTCAGGTGTTGAGGGTCTCCTAGCAGATCAAAGTCAACGCGCGAATCAATACAATGTGCGAGCTGCAGCCCTTTTGATTCTGCCATAGCCCGTTGAAGTTGAATAATAGAATTGAGCAAGCCGTGCAGATCAAAGGGGTCTTTCGCGATGTTGATTTTACCGGCTTCGATTTTAGATATGTCGAGGACATTTTCAATCAAGCCCAACAGAGTATTGGCCGAGTTTCGCATGATATTCACGAACTCGTGTTGTTGACGGCTCAGTGTTGTTTCACCGAGCAGATCAGCAATCCCAATGACACCGTTGAGTGGGGTTCTTAGCTCATGAGACATATTGGCCAGAAAGCGGCTTTTGGCTTCATTAGCCAGTTTGGCATCACGTATAGCAGCATGTAACTTGTTGATAAGGAAGGCCGAATAAAGCGGTATCAGAATCAGCAGCAAGAGCAGGCTGTAACCTATCGGTTTGTGATGGATATCTTCCCAGTAGCTGCCCGTCAGCAAAGCGGTGGTAAAACCGAGAATACCGATGGCTGTAGAGATATAGAGGTAATTACTGCCGTAACGGAAGCCATTACCGAGAATGACCCAGAGATAAATGACAAACAGGAAAACACTTTCATCACCGGAATAAAACATCAACACCGAGAGTGATGTCAGATCCAGCCAGATCCCGGCAATACGCCTGACAGGTGAGGGGCGCGGATTATGAAAAATCGCCGCAGCTATCGCGATAGCGCCGATGTAGTAGGCGAGAGTGATCAGGCTGGGCGTAGAAAGCAGTGTACTGAGAAATTGCTCGTCCGGGCCCCAGGGAAGCCCGAAATATAAAAAAATCGCCAAGCCGATCGACAGGCGAATTTTTATTGCCTGTTCCGGTTCGGAGTCTCCCGTTACGGGCAGTACGCGTCGTTTGTTTTGCTTCTTCCCAGCGTCGCCGGCCTCATCCATCGTATTGGTACTCTGTCGCCGGCTCATCCGCGTAATCAGACTGGATTTGTTTAATAACTTCAATACGTTGCATAAATGCATCCACACACTGTGGATCCAGGTGCGTGCCTGCTTGTTGCTGAATATATGCGATGGCTTCGTCAGTCTCCCAGGCATGTTTGTATGGTCTGGCCGATACCAATGCATCAAATACATCGGCTACTGCGACCACTCGGGCTATCAGAGGAATATCCTCACCTTTAAGACCATTGGGATAGCCTTTGCCATCGAAACGTTCATGATGGTTGAGGGCAATGATGGCACCAATCTGCATATAGCGTGACTGACTGTCAGATAAGATGGCATGACCTATTGAGGTATGGGTCTGCATGATTTCCCACTCATGCTCATTGAGCTTGCCGGGCTTAAGCAAAATACCGTCGGGAACACCGATTTTGCCGATATCGTGCATGGGCGCCGCATATTCAAGATCATCACAATCCTGTTTGCTGAAACAGCCCAGTGCTTCGGCGATCTGGCGTGAGTATTTGGCCATGCGGATAACATGGTTGCCTGTACCTTCATCGCGGTATTCACCGGCTCTGGCAAGACGGAGGATGGTTTCTTTCTCACGCTGGGTAATTTGGTCGGTAGCCAGTTCCACCTGTCTGGCCAGCCAGTCGGCACGATCCTGAATGATCAGGTGTTGTTCATGCATTTTGAGCAGATTGCGGCAACTGGTGCGGCATTCAATCTGATCAATCGGGCGAGTCAGGAAGGCAGTAGCGCCTGCTTCCAGCGCCTCGTAGCGAACTTCTTTCTCGCTGACGACGGTGATCATCATCAGCGGTACATTTTCGCAGTGAGGGCGGGTGCGTACCTCACGGATAAACTCGACGCCGTTCATTTCCGGCATCCGGTAATCGGTAATGATGAGATCGGGATCATGCTGATCAATCCAGCTTAGAGCCTCGGTTGGGCTCCCGAAAGCGTGGACATCAAGATTGTCCGCAATCTGTTGAATGACTTTTTCGAGGATAGTGCGACCAGTGGTCTGATCGTCAATGATCAGAACATGTTTCTTTTTCTTCAGAATACTCTGCCTCCTGGCACTCATGTAAGGCTGATCGCTTCGCGGTTTGGTTGTCTCGCCAGTCAAGATAACATACCTCTTATCGTGGCGTTTCTGACTGCGCATCCTGCAATAAAGCCACTTTAACTACCCGGCTAGTCCTTGACAACACTACGTTGCAGCCTGGTGTGTACTTGCATGTTCAGTGTAAGTTGTTCAGTCACCTATCCATGCCATTATCGCTAGTGATTTTCATTTCGTCCAGCATCACTGCCAACTGAATTTTAACTGGCGAGGCGAAAGGTTAGATTGAAGCGACATTGGCCTGTCAGGTCATGGTGAGCCAATTTGAGTGGTGAAATGCCATGAAAGCGTAACCGGTCACCGCCACCCCAGACCACCACATCGCCATGCTCAAGCAAATAGGCATCGGGTTTGTCGGAGCGGCGCAGCCCACCAAACAAAAAGACAGCGGGAATTCCCAGCGAAACCGACACAATCGGTTGAGTGAAGTCCTTTTCATCCTTGTCCTGATGCAGGCCCATACCTGCACGTGGATAGTAACAATTGATCAGGCAAACATCTGGGATGAAGTTATCATAATCACATTCTTCGGCAGCTTTTTTTGCCAAGGTCAGAAAAGAGCGTGGCATAGAAGGCCAGGCCAGATCGGATAAAGGATCTTCCGTTTGGTAGCGGTAACCTTTGCTGTCGCTTACCCAGCCTACACGGCCGCAGTTGGTCATTTGCGCTGCCATTTGATAGCCACGGCGTGTGGTCATATGCCGAAGCGGGGATTGACTGGTGATGTGCTTGATATCTGCAAGCAGGTTTGTTGCCTCAGCGCTGGCAAAGCCTTTGAGCAGAAAGCTGTGTTGTCCAATCATGCGGACAGGCGCTGTTGACATGATTGGGGCCTGCATGGATATCTGGCTGCATTTGAAGCTAGTTCGGCACTACCCGAACATAACCGCGACTACCCCGGATAAGTGAGGCATAGGTGCCGGGAGTTAAGCGTTCGGATTCATTTTTCACAGCCTGGACGACAGCGATCTTATCCCCACTATCCTTGCGTAAAATGTACTCCACGCCCAGAGAGGATTCCACTTTTTCTTCAAGAAACTGGCCTGCGATGGCACCGCCGACCAAAGCGATAATAGTGATGGCAACCCCTGCCGGATTATCAGCCTCGGTAATACCGTATGCTGTTGCACCAGCCACTGTCGCGCCGACCGCTGTACCCCAGCCGGGACGGCCTGATTCATCCAGACCTTCAATGGTGACGAGACGTGACGAAATAACCCTGACATCTTCTATCGCCATCGATTCACCCACCTCGCTGGCGTAATAGCTGCTTTGTGAGCGTGAGGCGCAGGCGTAAATAAGCGGCATGAACAGGGCGATCACGAGTACAAGGCGAAAGTGATGCTGATGCATGGTTGTCTCCAGAGAAAGGGACTCAAACAGGTCTCATGAAATCATGGACCGCTACTAAAAGCTAATTACTGCAAGCAGGCGCATTAATTTGCCTTCCTGCTTTGCCACCAACGTTTAATGGCTTTACGACCATATCGGCGTTTGAAATTGACCTTGTAGTCATACAGGTAAAACGGCAGACGCATGCGCCAATTAAAAGACTTGGCTTTGAGCATATTCTGCAGGTAGTAGGACACCAGAATGTCGCGGCCCTCCCAATGCAGTTTATGGCAGATTCTGGCCAGATCAGAGAGGCGCTGTTTTAGTGGCGTACTACGGTTATAGAAGCGGGCACGGTTGATATCAATCAGGGTAAAGTCCAGCTGATTATTTTCCTGCTTTTTGATCAAAATATTGCCGCCAGCCAAATCACGGAAAAAGACGCCGTGTTCATGCATACGCAGTAAAAAGTGAGCCAGTTGACGATAGACTTCGTCAGCAGGAATACCGACATAACTGTCAGCACCATCATGAAATGCGACGAGTACTTCACGGGCAGAGAAGTCATGGTCAACTTTTTCACAGACAAACAGGTTTTGCTTCAAACTGCTATCGCCTTGTTTTTCGAAGTAGGCCAGCGGCTGCGCGGTCGGAATACCTCTGCGTGATAATTCGGCGGCAGCTATCCAGCTTCGACGAGCCTTACTCGGTTTAAAGCGATCCAGCAGGCGTTTCTGAATGGGCATTTTGATGGGTTTCTTAGCAACAACGGTGCGCCCATCCGGTCCTGGCACGGTCCAGATCAGGTTGCGTGCCCGACGCAGTGTCGAGTCGCTATTTGCCTCAGGTAGGTTGCCTGGGTGTAGCAGTTGGCTCAATTCGCGTGCAGCATCAAGGTTGTCAGCAATCAGCATACCGCGCCAAACACCATCATTGATCGGGTAGTAATGGCCTTGCTGACGATGTGCAAAGATCGATTCCAGCGGATAAGGCGCAGAGGACTTTTTCAGTTCTACGATATGTGTGGCAGGCCAGAACAGGTAAGTGGGCTTTTCCGAGATAAACTGTGGCCGTTCGGCACTGCTCAACCCATCACGATCGCGGGCTTCTGCCCGCTGTTGATCACGTTCTTCATAAAGTGCACTGAGCGGGCAGGCTTTTCCATTAATCGTCCAGGCCACATGGATCAGTTGATCCTGATTGCGGAAGGCATGCACTTCCACATTGTTGCTGGTGGACAGCGGTCCCAAGTAATCACTACCTGCAATGCTGTGATTAAATTGCTGTAGCGCATAAAACGCTGGACGTACTCGGAACTGCTCCAGATTGCCAAGTACGCTTTGATAGTGGGTGATTCGCTCGAGTTCCGGATAGCGGCCACTGCCGTCGTCAATCAGCCCTTCACGCCAGCACAGCATAGGGCCCCAGTAGGCTTGACGCAAGGCACTAGATGCCGCCAGTAACACCATATAACGTGTCAGGTAATCAGCCTGTTTTTGTTCTTTTTCTGCCAGCAGACGTTCAATCCGTGGCAGGGTCCAGAAAGCGGCGGGTGAAATTAAGTCCTTGACCCCCTGCTGAGCACCGATACGTTGCAACAGACGTGCTTTTTTGACCAGATTGACCTTCAGCCGGGTGGCCCACTGGAAGCCAAGGATACGGTGATCGTAGCGTTCCGGCTCGGTGACACGTTCACAGAACAGGTTATTGGTGTGCATGTCGGGCAACATGGCATCTTCGGCCAGCTGTTCGAGTATCGAAAAAGTATAAAACGGCTCAAAGTCTGAGATATTCGGGCCGATCAGGGTAATACCGTTGGATTTTATGACTTTATGGGCAATGTCCCAGGCGGCAAAAAAGCCCTTGGTGTTATACCCTGCCCAACGGCGACGGTTGATGGTAGAGCCGACCTCAATGGCAAACAATCTACGACCAAACTCCTTACAGATATGGGTAACGAACTGCTCCCACTTTTCCTGTGATGTCGCATCCGTCATGGTGAACGCATCATCAAACGGTTGTACCAGATGCACCACGACTTGCAGATCCGTCAGCAGCAGCTTGTTCAGCAGCCGAGCTGTCGGCCCGTTTTCGTCCCCATAGCTGACATCGATACGCACATTGCGGATAGCTAATGCCTGCAATTGATTAAGAATGTAGTCATCGACGGCGGGATCATCCGAGGCGGCAACCCCGACACCGGTAAAGTCCGCTGGCACAGTGTGTGAGGAGGGAGGGATATGACCGTCGGGGAAACTCAAGCCCCCTTTGAAGACTTGCTTGAGCGCCCTAAACAGCAATGCGCTGTTCATCACAGCAGGGACGGTTTTCTTGGTTTTCGTGGCTGGCGACTGCCCAGTCATAGGGAATCCGTATTAGTAGATGATCACGGGCGGCCTTCGCCTTTACTTAGAAAGGCCCTGAAAAACCGCATGAAAGTAGACATATTTTGAATCTTCGTATCTTAAAGCACAACTTTTGAGGGCCGGCCTCAGGTTTGTCATCACCTTATAAAGTCAGCATAATCAGGTGAGCAGCTGGATCATAACAATAAGCCGAAACGGCCATAGAAGAGAGAAACCATGAGTGCGGATCTATACGAACAAGTTAAAAAGAATCCCAAGTTTCAGCAGTTAGTCAGCCGTCGTGCCCGCTGGGCCTGGGGGCTGGCTGCGATCATTTTACTGATGTATTTCGCCTTTATCTTGCTGATTGCCTTTACGCCGCAATGGCTGGCACAGCCGATGATGAGCGACAGTGTGATAACAATTGGCATCCCACTTGGCCTCTTGATCATTATTGTTGCCTTTGTGTTGACCGGAATTTATGTACACAAAGCCAACACCGATTTTGATCAAGCCACACAGCAAATCATCAGCGAGACGGAGCAATGAGCCGCGTTTATGTGCTGATGCTTCTCTTATTTAATGGCTTGGGTCAGGCACTGGCTGCAGATGCCGTGCAGGGTGAGGTGGAGCAACAGGTGCTGAATATGCCCGCGGTGTTGATGTTCCTTATCTTTGTTGCCGCTACCTTGATGATTACTTACTGGGCGGCGAAGCGTACCCGTTCCGCCTCGGATTATTATGCTGCCGGTGGTGGCATTACAGGATTTCAGAATGGTCTGGCGATTGCCGGTGATTATATGTCGGCGGCGTCATTTCTGGGGATTTCAGGTCTGGTGTACCTGTCAGGCTATGATGGGCTTATCTATTCCATCGGCTTCTTGATTGGCTGGCCATTGATTCTGTTTCTGATCGCCGAAAGGCTGCGTAATCTCGGTCGCTACACCTTTGCCGATGTCGCCTCCTACCGACTGGCACAATTACCCATCCGAACATTGTCAGCATTGGGGGCGCTCGCCGTTGTCGCGCTTTATCTGATTGCGCAGATGGTCGGTGCTGGCAAGCTGATCCAGATTCTGTTTGGCTTACCGTATGAGTTTGCGGTGATTATTGTCGGCGTGTTGATGATGCTTTATGTCACCTTTGGCGGCATGATTGCGACCACCTGGGTACAGATCATCAAGGCGGTGTTACTGCTCTCAGGTGCCAGTTTTATTGCCTTGATGGTGCTTAGTCACGTCAACTTTGATTTTAATGCCCTGTTTGAGCAGGCCATTGCTGTGCATGAAAAAGGCGAGCAGATCATGGGGCCTGGCGGTCTGGTTTCCGATCCGGTATCGGCTATTTCGCTGGGTGTGGCGTTGATTTTTGGTACCGCCGGCCTGCCTCATATCCTGATGCGATTTTTTACCGTGGCAGATGCCAAACAGGCACGGCGCTCGGTCTTTTTTGCCACCGGTTTTATCGGCTACTTCTACATTCTGACCTTTGTCATCGGCTTCGGCGCGATTGTGCTGGTTTCCACCAATCCAGACTTCTTCAACAGTGAAGGGCTGCTTCGGGGCGGCAATAACATGGCGGCGATTCACCTGTCTCAGGCGGTCGGCGGTGATATTTTTCTCGGCTTTATTTCAGCCGTTGCCTTTGCCACGATTCTTGCGGTGGTGTCCGGCCTCACGCTGGCCGGTGCCTCGGCGATCTCCCATGACCTCTATGCGAGTGTCATCAAAAAGGGGAATGCAGACAGCAGGGATGAAATCAGTGTGTCACGTATCGCAACGCTGGTGCTCGGTGTGGTGGCAATCGTGCTCGGCATTTTGTTTGAACGGCAGAACGTAGCGTTTATGGTCGGTCTGGCCTTTGCCATTGCTGCCAGTGCCAACTTCCCGATCCTGATTTTATCGATGTACTGGTCTCGCTTGACCACCCGCGGTGCGCTGATCGGCGGTTTTGCCGGTCTGGCAACGGCGATAGTGCTGGTGGTGCTGGGCCCGATTGTCTGGGTTGATATTCTGGGGCATGCCGAAGCGGTATTCCCGTATAAGTATCCGGCTTTGTTTTCCGTGGTGACGGCCTTTGTTCTGATCTGGCTGTTTTCAGTGACCGATAACAGTGAGCGCGGGGAGAAAGAGCGCGCCCTATTTGAACATCAGTTTATCCGTTCACAGACAGGAATAGGGGCGCATGGAGCAACGAAACATTGAAAGCAATCAACATGTAACGTGATGATGTTCAATGTCAATGATATGACTTTTAAAGCTTTTTTAATAAAGCCCGATATAATTAAATAAGCACGGCATCAATTATTTCTTCGAGGATATAGCCATGAATAAACTCTCAGGCATCCTAGTTACCAGTCTGTTTCTCTTTTCATCAGTCGTCGCCGCTAAGGCGTCATTCATGCCTGGGCAGATTGTCGTGAAGACTGGTGCTGATAAGATTGATGGTTATGAGGTCATCAAAAAGTTGCCCAAATCCGGCTTGACGGTATTGCAAGTAGAGAAGGGTAAAGAGTTTGGTCAGGCGATGAAACTGCGTCAAAAGGGGGTTTCTGCTCACCTTAACTATATTGCTCATGCTTCATTATCTCCCACGGATCCTTTCTATAGCTATCAATGGCACTTGCCTGTTATTCAACTTGAACAAGCGTGGGAGCTTACACGTGGTGCAAGGCTGGGAGGCGAGCCTGTAAGAGTGGCCGTATTGGATACGGGCATTGTCTATGGCGGGGCGGACGGTGTGAATTTGTGTAGTAGTGGTCATTATGATGTGGTGAATTCAGACACTAATCCTACGGATCGCAGTCAATTGAGCCACGGCACCCACGTTGCTGGCACCATTTCACAAATAACCAGCTTTGACGGTATAGGTACGGGAGCGGCTGGTGTTGCCCCTGAAGCATGTGTCATACCCATTAAAGTTCTCAATGATCAAGGAAACGGCACGTTTGCAGACATTGCTGAAGGTATTTGGCATGCGGTTGATGCGGGTGCACAAGTTATAAATATGAGTCTGGGGGTGAATGCCGAGGCTCAAATTTTTTCTGACAGTCTAATTGACCCAGCATTAAATCATGCTGAAGAACAGAATGTACTTGTTGTCGCGGCAGCAGGGAATGATGGTTATTCTGCAAACGTCAGTTATCCAGCTGTCTATGCGACTGTTGTAGCCGTTGGAGCAACTGATCTTAATGATAATGTTGTGGCCTATTCCAACCGTGGCAATGGTTTGGATATTGTCGCTCCTGGTGGTGACACATCCGTTGATCATAACAACGACAACTATCCTGATGGTGTATTGCAAGAAACCAAATACCGAAATAACTTTGGTCATTATTTCCTGCAGGGAACCTCCATGGCCAGTCCTCATGTGGCCGGAGTAGCGGCGCTGATGTTTGCCTATAATTTCGATTCTGCTGCTGAAGTCAGAAGTGCACTGATTTCAGAGGCGAAAGATCTCTATTCTCCCGGTCAGGATTCGATCTCTGGTTTTGGACTTGTTCAGGCCTTTGATTCATTGTTGGCTGGTGGTTCGACCAGCGGTCCACAGCCGCTTGCGTTGCCGACAGGATTAGAGCCGGCAGATGGCGATGAAAATGTCTCCATCAGCACGGTGTTAAGCTGGAGTGGCGTAACAGGTGCCGAAGGCTACAGGGTCGAAATTATCGGACCGGATTTGACGCAGCCAGTTGAGTCTGGGGACCTGAGTCCGAATACAACGTCATATTCGCCTGCTGCCGATGTTTTACAGTATGGTCAAAGCTACACTTGGTCAGTAGAAGCCTTTAGGGGGGGAGAGTCGACAACGTCATCAGCTGATTTCAGGGTTGAATCTGACCCTAATGGTTCGGGTAATACGCTAACGGATAGTGATGGGGATGGTTATTACGCAGAAGAGGGAGATTGCGATGATAATAATTCACATATTTATCCGGGCCATAACGACACAAAAGGACGCTGGGGTCGTGATGGCGTTGATAATGACTGTAATGGGATCATTGATGGTTAGATCAGTTCTGAGAAGAGCAGGGATTACTTAAAATTGGTTCAATTTAGATGAAAAAGCCCCTAGATAGGGGCTTTTTCATGGAACGTTCAATGATTACTGCTTCATCCTGTCTTTTTGCATCTCAATAATATCGCCGTAACTAGTTGGGGTTGAATTACGAGATTTTGATGGTGAGGCTTTTGAGTTTGACGCATTACTCTCAGGGTAGAGTTGTTTCAATCGCTCGTGCTCAGTCTTGATTATCCATCCCCAAGTAAGTGAATTTATCGGCTTTCTATGCACCTCATCAGTTGGGGGCGTCTGCTGCTGATGGGGATGGTTTTGCATCATTCTCTGTCTTTCTGAGTAAATGACATCAGCATAAGACGCAGGAGCTGCAAAAACAGTGGGGCTCAGTGACAACGTTGTCACAAGCAAAGGCAAAGCTATAAATCTAGTTTGGCGCATTCTGATATCCATCAACTTAAATCTAGTGGTCACTATAGTAACCTCTTAGAACACTCTGCGGCGAACAAGGTTCACTTGTATGGATGTCGTCTGAAAATTTGCAAATGTCACCACTGGGAGACCATCAGCCAGCGATTTCTACAGCAGATATAAATAGATTGCCAAGGCTAGCCTGCTTGCCGAGTTTAAGCAGGCAGGGTTTGCTATTTCGGTCGATGATTTTGATACCGGTCAGCCCAACTTCCGTTACCTGAACGAACTGGCGAACGATGAGCTGAAGATTGATAAATCTCTCGTCTACGTCATCTATGATAGTGACGAGCAGCCCCCCATCATTGAAAGCATTATCAAACTCTGTCGCGCACTGGATCTGCGTGTGGTGGTAGAAGGGGTAGAAACCGAGCAACAGGTAAGATACTTCAACCGGATCGGTTGTGATGAAATTCAAGGCTATTATTTTTTCAAACCTATGCCCGGCGATGAGTGGCTCACCTTATTTTCACCCGCTTAAGAGGCGAATCCCGTTTCGGTCATTCAGCTTGAGTGAGCGTTCGCATACTTTTCGATTTACACAGCTAAAGGCATCTCAATAGGCGTTGTGGGTGAAGTGGCGCTTCCTGTGTTGTCAGCTCTTGGTTCTGGAGTCTCTTCCATGCTGATTGTGTCACGCCCGGCTGCTTTGGCGTGGTACATGGCATCATCGGCTCGTTTCAGTAAGGTTGCGTTGAATCGACATCATGATATTGGCTGATATCAAAACTGGCTTTGATACCACGAATCTCTCCCAGACGTAACCGGCTATGGCAGACACAGGTCAGGTTTTCCCGTCTGTATAGAGCATAAAATGCTCTATGATTGTTCTATACAACCTTCATCAAGGACTGTGAAATGGCCTCATTTCAGCATGTAGCGATGCTTATTGGTGGGCTCGGGCTGTTTATGCTGGCGGTAGGCATCATCAGTGATGGCCTGCGGCTGTTGGCAGGACGTGCTCTCAGAAACATTCTTGGCAAATGGACTGATACGCCAATTCGAGGGCTGATGAGCGGCGTGGCGATCACTGGGCTTGTTCAGTCATCGAGTGCCGTGACCGTAGCCACGATAGGCTTTGTCAACTCCGGCTTGATGACGCTCAAGCAGTCTCTCGGTGTGGTTTTTGGTGCGAATGTCGGCACGACGATGACCGGCTGGCTGGTCGCCCTGATAGGGTTCAAATTCAAAATTGAGTTGTTTGCTCTGCCAATGATTGGACTTGGCATGTTTCTCCATTTATTTGCATATGGAAAACGACTGGCTCATCTGGGCTGGGCCTTGGTGGGTTTCGGCTTATTTTTTGTGGGTATTGATGTTCTTCGAACAGCGTTTGAAGCTTTGTCTGTTGGTATCGACTTTCATCAACTCAGTGCTGAAGGTACGGGGGGCGCTTTTGCTTTTGTTGGCATAGGTTTCTTGATGACCTTGCTCACTCAGTCTTCCAGTGCAGCAATTGCAATTATTTTGACGGCTACAGCAGGCCAGATCGTGGCGTTAAACGATGCCGCGCTAATGGTGATTGGCGCCAATCTGGGTACCACCTCGACAGCAGTGATGGCTGTGATTGGAGCCACAGCCAACGCGAAGCGCGTTGCTGCTGCACATGTCTTGTTTAACTTATTAACAGCCGTGGTGGCTGTACTGATACTACCTTTATTGCTTTGGCTGACGGGGCGACTCAGTGGGCTGTTGAATTTTGCGGACACGCCTGAGGTTGTTCTTGCCCTGTTCCATACGCTCTTCAACCTGCTTGGCGTGGCCCTGGTCTATCCATTGATGTCTCGTCTGGCAGCCTTTCTTAATCAACGATTTGTCAGCCATTATGAGGTCGCCAGTAGGCCCCGATTCATCGATAAAAATGTGGCTGTATCGCCATCCATCGCCGTTGTGGCTCTTCACAAAGAACTACTCAGGCTCAGTGATTTGTTGCATGGCTTGCTTCGAGGGGCTTTACAGCCAGATAAGAAAAGTCCGGTGGATTTAGTCGATAACTACAAGGTGATTGAACACCTTAGCTCACAGACAGCAGAGTTCATTACTCGCCTTGAAAAGCAAGAGCTGACCAGTGATTTGGCAGCTCGCATTGAAACCTTAATTCTAGCTCAGCAGTATTGTGTAACCAGCGCTGAGTATGCGCTGAATGTCAGTGCTGAAATAGATGATATTGTGCCGGAACTGCATCCGAACCCATTGTCTGATCTTCAGCACTATCTTCGTAGCATGCGTGACATACTCAATGCGGTGGCTTCGCCAGAAGACCGCGACGATGATGAGGCAGAGTTTCTAAACAAAATAGCAGACAGTAAAGAAGCATACGAAAAGATGAAGTCAATGTGTCTCAGGTACGCTATGTCATCAATGATCTCGATTCAGACCTCAATGGCACTGATGGAACTGATTAAAACCGTTCGACAAATGAGCGAGCAGTACATTAAGGCCCGTGCACAATTACATAAAATCACGACGTATCTGGAAATATAAACACCTGCTCTTAAGCTGGTTTATAAGGGCTTACGACACTAAAATTTCGGCCAGTAAACAGCTTGTTCTGAACCATCTGGGTAGCCTCTATTCAAGCGAAATAGGGCTTTTTTGTTTTTATTTGGATCAAAGCCCGTTAAGGACGTTTTTGGTATTGATGAATACTGAAATGAGCTGTTTAGCGATGTATAAAGGTGATAACACCACTGATGGTTCGAGTACTTCACTAGCCCTGCTATAATGCCCAGCCATTGTCCCCGTAGCTAAGCAGGATAGATCGTTCCCCTCGTTTAGTCTCCTGTGATATTGGTGCCGCATGGCAAAGCGATGGAAGTGTTTTATTTTGGGTTTTGGCTTAAATGCCGTTTTTAAAGTCTGAACACGATGAGTCTTTTCAGTGAATTTCGCTATATTTCTGCATACACTCATGAATCTAATCAAAACACCTATTAGATAAAAAATTTACCTTTGATATTTAGTTCGACATGCTCTTCTCTGAGGCGTAGTCTTAAGTAAGCTCCAGTGAGTTAGACTCGGCTAGGGGTGTCCTGATGAATCAAAAAAGTCACTGTCTTCAATTTCTCCCTAATCTCAGTGTTGTGAAGCTTTTCGCAGTTCGAAAGTGATCGCTCGCCTGTTCTTAAAAGTCCGGCTCATTTAGGGCGAACAAACCAACTAGTCTTCTAGTTACTCGACCATACTGAAGTTTGATGGTGATACCAATATCAAGTTGCTCTTGTCTCTGATGTTGCTATGTTTGAAGCCAATTTCTCAGACTCATCTCATGAAGCAAGCTCAAGCTGGACATAGCTTTAGTCATACAAAAGCCAGCTTGAGACAACGAAACTCAATTTAATCGGTTGGGGAGGCAAAAATGCATGAGGAAAATGATGATGCAGCCATGATGCAGAGGTATGGCATTAATTGCGAGCAGAAAGCTATCTACAGCTATAAGCACTATCATTATGACAAGCTTGAAGATGCGATCAATTATGCCAAGCTTGAGCATGAACTTGCTGATTCAAACCATAAGTCGGAGCATGATTCACTCAAGCAAGGTCAAAACGATGAGTGATGAGCGTCCTCAGTCGACACGGTTGCCAAAAGAGCATATTGACTGGCTAGTTCAGCCTATTACACGTTTCATTAAAGTTGAAGCTGCTGCTGGTGGAGTATTACTTTTCGCGGCAATCATTTCATTATCTCTGGCAAACTCTCAATTTAGTGAACTTTTCAATAATTTATGGCGAGTATCGATTGGCGTTAATGTCGGCCAATTTGAGTTAGAACGGTCATTGCACGACTGGATTAATGACGCTGTAATGACACTATTTTTCTTTCTTATTGCACTTGAACTCAAGCGTGAATTGGTGCTTGGTGAGTTACGAAATCCTCGTTTAGCTATGCTGTCGATTGCTGCCGCGATCGGGGGAATGTTATTTCCAGCGGCCATTTACCTGCTTTTTCAGTACGGTGAGACAGGGCAGCATGGGTGGGGAACCGTTATGGCGACGGACACAGCATTTGTGATTGGTTGTCTTGCTCTTCTGGGTAAACGACTTCCCAAAAGTTTGAGGGTATTTATGTTGTCGTTAGCGGTTGTTGACGACATCGGTGCAATTATCGTTGTCGCGCTTGGATATGGTAGCCAGATAAGTTGGTTCGCAATTGCACTGGCTTTAATGGGGTTGATTGCTGTTAAAGTTATGGCCTACCTGGGTATTCGCAGTATTGCGCTGTTTTTTATTGTGGGAAGCTTAGTCTGGCTCGCAATTGATGAATCGGGTATACATGCCACTTTGACGGGCGTTATTTTGGGTTTGATGACCCCAACTAAGAAATGGGTAAGTGATCACCACTTACACAGTATTATGAACACAGTTGTAGCCTATCCCCCAGGTGACCATTGGAGTGGAGATACTCCAGATCGCAAGGCATTAAAAACGGCTGAAGCCGCAGCGCGGGAGGCGCTTTCACCTGTAGAGCGTCTTGAAATGATGCTTCACCCATGGGTCGGTTTCGTTGTTATGCCTTTGTTCGCCCTTGCAAATGCCGGTATCTCTTTCTCTGGAGTACAATTCACTTCGCCATTAGCTATTGCAATATTGTTTAGTTTTGTTATCGGTAAGCCCCTGGGCATCTTCTTGTTCAGCTGGGCGGCTATTCAGTTGCGTATTGCGATACTGCCCGACAGTCTGAATTGGCGAATGATTATTGGAGCAGGTATGCTCGCCGGTATAGGTTTCACCATGGCGCTATTTATTGCCAACTTAGCTTTTAATTCATCACAAATGAACGAGATAAAACTAGGTATTTTTTCTGCGTCTGTATTTTCTGCATTATCAGGTTTCATCTTCTTACGATATTTTGCGATTGATGGTGATCATCAGAATGAGCAAAGTCCACGCTCTACTCACTAAATAACTCTTTAAGTGATTGTGATATGGCGTTGTGGAAATCAAGCCAATATCGAAATTTATTGGCCATCGATAAAGCTTATACCGGCTATCCGCCGAGCGACTCGAAGCCCGTTTCATCGCCTGCTATAAAGCCCAGCCATTGTCCCCGTAGCTCAGCAGGATTGAGCGCTAGCTTTTAGTGAGTTGCACTATTGCTAATTGTGCCTATACCCAGTGAGAGAAGTTGTCTTTTTAACAATTCATCGCCTGAAATTTGCCACCGTTTGTACAGAGCAAAAATTTCATCAGCATCGAATTGAATGTCCCTACTACATACCTTTGCAACCACTTCTAATAGTCTAGGGAAACGTGCAGATAATTCGTTAAAAACACTATGTCTGTCATAACTATGTTCAGCCAGCGCACGATAGGCTCCGCCACCCATTCCGATGCAGTAGTCTTTTTTTATACCTGCACGACTTAGTTTTTCTGAAAACAGTGCACCGATAAAAAGTGCTGAGTCACCCAGGCGGCGTAAGCTCAAAATTTTTTGTGATGTTGTTTCTGCGTTGTTTGCGTCCCGAAACAAAAAAGCCAAGGTGGGAAGGTCGAGTCTATTTTCATTCTGAGTGAAGAAATTTTCACTTCTCGAAAAGTGGGTTAAAAGATTGACCAGATAAATTATGGTGTCTTCTGAAAATGATGGGGAGCTGCGGTGCGACTCTTGCAAAAGACGGTCTCTGAACCATTCATTTAGATTTGTTGTAGAGACTAATCTTGAGTAGTTCTTCATGTGTACCTCCAGCATAAAAATTTTTCTATCAGACTCTTGAAAACAAATTTTCATTCCCCAAATGGTTTCATGTTCAGTGGCTTAGCTCTGAACCAAGGCTTTAATTAATTGTGATTTTAGGAGGAGTTTGATGAATTTAAAACCCCTTTATGACCGATTAGTTGTTCGCCGCTTAGAGGCGGAAACGACAACGAAAAGTGGCATTATTATTCCTGATAAGGCCAGTGAAAAACCGACTCAAGGTGTGGTACTGGCTGTTGGTGAGGGTGCCATAACGGATTCTGGTGAACTGCGCGAAATGGCTGTCAAAGTGGGCGATAGAGTCCTATTCGGCCAATATGCTGGTTCTGAAGTTAAAGTTGATGGCGAGACGATGTTGATCATGAAAGAAGCAGATATTCTTGCCATCGTTGATCTTGATATTGCAGAGGAGAAAGCCGCATGAGTGCCAAAGATGTGAGATTTTCTAATGATGCACGCGAACGCATGATTGAAGGTGTCAACATTTTAGCAAACGCTGTTAAAGCTACCCTTGGACCGAAGGGTAGAAATGTGGTTTTGAGTAAGAGCTTTGGTGCACCTAGAGTGACTAAAGATGGCGTGTCAGTCGCCAAGGAAATTGAACTCGCTGACAAGTTCCAGAACATGGGTGCCCAGATGGTGAAGGAAGTGTCATCAAAAACGGCAGATGTGGCCGGTGATGGTACTACTACGGCCACAGTACTGGCTCAGGCCGTCATCAGAGAAGGGCACAAATCGGTGGCAGCCGGTATGAACCCGATGGATCTGAAGCGCGGTATTGATGCCGTTGTTAAAGCGGCCACGGAAGAACTACAGAGTCTTGCAAAACCCTGTGATGATAATAATGCCATCCGTCAGGTAGCGACGGTTTCTGCCAACTGGAACAAAGACATCGGTGACATCCTCGCTGAGGCGATGGCAAAAGTAGGCAAGGATGGCGTCGTAACTGTCGAAGAAGGCAAATCGTTTGAAAACGAACTGGAAGTCGTCGAGGGTATGCAATTCGACCGAGGCTACATCTCTCCATATTTCGTTAATAATCAAGAGAAGATGCTGGCAGAGATGGACAACCCTTATATTCTGCTAGTCGATAAGAAGGTAAGTTCGATTCGAGATCTGTTGCCGACATTGGAGGCTGTAGCGAAGGAAAGTCGACCATTGCTGCTTATTGCAGAAGATGTTGAAGGTGAAGCACTATCAACGCTAGTCGTTAATCAGTTGCGCGGAGTGATCAAGGCCGCTGCTGTCAAAGCCCCTGGCTTTGGCGATCGTCGTAAAGCTATGCTGCAAGACATCGCCGTACTGACTGGTGCTACTGTCATCAGTGAAGAGGTTGGGCTGTCAATGGAGTCGGTCGGTCTTGAACACTTAGGTAATGCTAAGCGTGTTCTGGTCGGTAAGGACTCCAGTACTATCGTTGATGGAGCAGGTGATAACAGGGCAATTACTGATCGTGTTACACAAATCAAAAAAGAGATTGAAAACTCAACTTCAGACTACGATAAGGAAAAACTGCAGGAGCGTTTAGCCAAACTGGCTGGAGGCGTTGCGGTAATTCGCGTAGGTGCTGCCACAGAAGTGGAAATGAAAGAGAAAAAAGACCTAGTTGATGATGCCTTCCATGCCACCCGGGCGGCGGTAGAAGAAGGTATTGTTGCCGGTGGTGGTCTTAGCTTGATCCGTGTTGCTGATTTAGTTAAAGCAAAAGATCTGAAATTAGCTAACGAGGATCAGTTAGCCGGTGCGAGGATTGCGCTGAGGGCGATGGAAGAACCTTTCCGCCAGATTGTTTCCAATGCCGGAGGTGAGGCCAGTGTTGTCATCGAGAAAGTGCGTACAGAAGCGGGGACTTATGGCTACAACGCGCAAACCGGTGAGTACGGTGACATGTTGGAAATGGGGATTATCGACCCAGCAAAAGTGACACGAACTGCGTTGCAGAATGCGTGTTCAATCGCTGGCTTGATGTTGACCACGGAGGTGATGATTGCCGACGCACCCAAAGAGGACAAGCATGCTTCTGAGGCCGCTGGCTGGGAGTAATTGATACTCACTTAACATAGTAAAGGGGGAGTTTATACTCCCCCTTTGCTTTTTGGGTTTCCTCTCCGATCAGAATTTAATGTTTAACCGAACTTTCAAGCTTAGTGAACAGCCCTGCTATAATGCCTTGCCATTGTCCCTGTAGCTCAGCTGGATAAAGCGTTCCCCACAAAGCTTATTTTTAAACTGAGTAAGTCATTACTTGAAAATAACTTATTACGCTCCCTAGTTGACATGTTGCTTCATAATCAAAGGACTTTCGATTATGTTTGAGATCACTGACTAGCAATATCAAATGGAGATAGTATGAAACTAGAGTCGATTGCACTACATGAAGGATATGAATCAGAAGCAACCACGAAAGCCGCCGCGGTGCCGATTTATCAGACCACTTCTTACACCTTCGATGATACGCAGCATGGAGCTGACCTGTTTGATCTGAAAGTAGAAGGCAATATTTACAGTCGGATCATGAATCCGACCAATGATGTACTGGAAAAGAGAATTGCAGCCATGGAAGGTGGCATCGGTGCTCTAGCCGTTGCCTCAGGTATGGCAGCGATCACTTATGCCATACAGTGTCTTTGTGAAGTTGGAGACAACATTGTGAGCACAAGCCAACTCTATGGCGGCACTTACAACCTATTTGCTCATACTTTACCGAGGCAAGGTATAGAAGTGCGCATGGTCTCAGGTGATGACTATGATGCATTTGATATGGCCATTGACGAGAAGACTCGCGCGGTATTCTGCGAATCGATAGGGAATCCTGCAGGCAACGTCATTGATATTTCAAAATTGGCTGAAATAGCTCACAAACATGGGGTGCCAGTTATTGTCGACAATACTGTATCAACGCCCTATCTGTGCAGACCCTTTGAGCTAGGTGCCGATATTGTTGTGCACTCACTGACTAAGTACATTGGTGGTCATGGCACTTCTATAGGTGGTGTCATTGTTGATTCGGGGAAATTTGACTGGGTTGCAAACAAAGATCGCTTTCCACTGCTTAATGAGCCTGACCCATCCTATCATGGCGTTGTTTATACCGAAGCCTTAGGGCCTGCTGCCTATATAGGTCGTTGCCGGGTTGTGCCGTTACGTAATACTGGCGCAGCGCTATCTCCGATGAATGCGTTCCAAATTCTTCAAGGCTTGGAAACGCTAGGTTTACGTATGGATCGACATTGTGAAAATGCGGAAAAGTTAGCTGCGTATCTGAAACAACACAAAAAAGTGAAATGGGTGAACTATGCGGCACTGCCGGATAGCCCGTACTACGAGACGTGCCAAAAAATTACAGCCGGTAAAGCATCGGGGATTCTCAGCTTTGGCATAGAGGGGGGGGCCTCAGCTGGTGCACGCTTTATTGATGCATTGGAAATGGTGCTGCGACTGGTCAATATTGGAGATGCAAAATCACTAGCCTGCCATCCTGCCAGTACAACACATCGTCAACTGAATGAAGAAGAGTTAGCCTCAGCGGGCGTCAGTGAGGATCTAGTTCGCATTTCAGTCGGTATTGAGCATATTGATGACATTATTGCCGATGTGAGTCAGGCTCTGGATAAAGCATGATTGAATAGGCTACCGCCAAAGCTCATGGTCAATGGGTAAGTGTTTATGTCATACCAAAAATGGATTGGGATTGTCCGTCAGAAGAGCGTCTTATTCGGCTGGTCTTGGTTTGTTTGGAACAGAGCAGAACACTGTCTTCGACTTATCTGATGATAAGTTGATAGTCTTACATAACGGCTCTTTCTATCATTAACCGTTCATCTGCCGATCAGTTCACTCGGATTCGAAGCCCATTTCATCGCCTGCTATAATGCCCAGCCATTGTCCCCGTAGCTCAGCAGGGGGGGGCTATGAAATCCCCCTCAATAGTTACACTCGTTTAAGAGACCTTCTGAGAAATTCTTTCTACAACCTCAACGACTTGCTCTGCACCAGTTCTGATACTTTTTATTACAGAACCAGCATTATTAGCCAGAGTTACTGCTTCTTCTACGCCCGAGAGACTTCCAGACATGCTGCGAATAACACCTTGAGTGTTCAATTGTACTTTAGAGATCATTTCAGATATTTCAGAAGTTGCACCATGTGTCCTGTGGGCTAGGTTACGAACTTCATCTGCTACGACTGCGAAACCTCTACCTTCTGACCCTGCTCGAGCAGCCTCAATGGCTGCATTGAGAGCTAAAAGATTTGTTTGCTCAGCAATATCACTGATAGTTTTAACGATGGAACTGATCTGTTCAGTGACTTCGTCAAGGTTGCTGAGTTGATCTGAGGAATCTCTCACCTGCTCTGATAACGATTGCATTTTTTTTGTCGTTTCAAAGATGACTTCTTCACCATCGGAGGATTGCATGAGAGTGTCGCGAGAGATCTCGTAGGCAGTTTGTGCAGCTTTTTTCTCATCTTGTGCTTTCTCAACTTGCTCAGTGATGTCGCTAGCGAACTTAATGACTCTGTAAGGATTTCCTCTCTCATCAAAAACAGGGTTATAAGTTGCGCCGAGCCAGACTAATCGCCCACTTTTGGTCAGTCTCCTATAGCTACTATCGAAGAACTCGCCTTGATTAAGCTTCTCCCAGAATTGTCGATAGTCATCACTTTCCGCATAGGCTGTTTCACAAAACATACGATGATGCTTATCTTTCACTTCTTCCAGGGTATATCCCATCAGCTCTAGGAAGTTATCATTTGCGTCCCTGACGGTGCCGTCCATATTAAACTCGATAACTGCTGTTGAGCGATTTAGCGCCGTAATGAGATTGTTGGCATTTTGAGATTCTTCAATGCGTTCAGTGATGTTATTGGCAGTCTTTATTATTCTTTCTAGTGAGCCATCAGCTTTTTTGACGGGGAAATAGGTGGCTTCCAGCCAGAGGGTCGAGCCATCTTTGTGTCGGCGCTGAAACTGCCCGCTGAATGTCTCACCTGCGCTTAGTTTGATCCAAAACTCTGCATATTCTGTGCTGAGAGCATAGTCAGCATCACATAAAGTTCTGTGATGCTGACTTATCAGCTCCTGTGGGCTGTAACCGACAACCTCACAAAAAATCGCATTCGCACTCAGAATGATGCCTTCTGGTGTGAACTCGATCATTGCAACAGACTTGTCTAGAGCCTTGATGACACTTTTTAATTCATCAAATTGTTTTTGCGAGTTGGCGAGTTCTTCTTTGAGTGCCCTATACTTGCGGAACATTAACTTCCCCTCATTAGGATATATATTCTGCTTATGTGTGGTTGTGCTCAACCATATTGTGCACAATACAGCAAAGTTTGAAGGAAGTGTTGATAATAATTAGCAGATGAGTACTTGGGTTACCTAGCTGGGAATAATTTCAGATAGTAATATGTTGAGCAGACAACTTATTACTATCTTGACTGGGCACCCAACCGCCATTGAGAACATCATCCAGTCGAAGCGCCTTTACTCGCCTACTATAATGCCTCGCCGTTGTCCCCGAAACTCAGCAGGATAGAGCGCTCCTCAGAAAACGCTACCACGTTGTTCTGCTCCAAAATTTTATATAAGCTTCCACCAGTAAACACTCTGTGGGGGGAAGGACAATGTTTTCAGGTAGGTCCATCATTGTTGGTTCTGGGGGCGGTTTTGATAACGTCGAAGTTGCTGTTCATGACGCAAAAGAGCCCGACAGTAATGAGATTACTGTGAAACTTCATGCCAACTCACTTAACTATCATGACTATGCTGTAGTTCAAGGCATGTGGGGGCCATCAGAGCCTCGTATTCCGATGGCTGACGGAGCTGGCGAAGTGATTGCCGTCGGAGAGGGGGTGACTGAATTTAAGCCTGGTGATGCCGTTGTAAGTACTTTTTTCCCTACATGGCTCAATGGTGAACCGCAAGTTGAAGGCTTTGCCACTGTACCCGGCGATGGTGTTGATGGATATGCTCGTGAGTTTGTGACTGCCTCTTGCGATGCCTTTACTCGTGCTCCAATGGGGTGGTCTCATATCGAGTCCTCTACTCTGACAACTGCTGCTCTCACAGCATGGCGAGCATTATTCTGTTTTGACCCCGTGAAACCTGGCGACACAGTTTTAATTCAAGGCACGGGCGGCGTATCCATATTTGCATTGCAATTTGCCAAAATGGCCGGTGCTACGGTGATTGCGACGTCGTCGAGCGAAGCCAAGATTGATCGACTCAAAGCGATGGGAGCTGATTACACACTCAATTACAAAACTGAACCCAACTGGGGGAAATTGGCTAGACACATGACCTGTGGACTTGGTGTTGATCACATCATTGAAGTCGGTGGCGCTGGCACGTTAGATCAGTCTATGGATGCGGTACGAGTAGGTGGTCAAATTCTAGTCATCGGAATTCTTTCTGGCTTAAGTGGCGAGGTCAATATCGTCAAGGCACTCATTAAGCAAGCTCGCTTGCAAGGTGTACTGGTTGGTAGTCGCGCTCAACAACGAGACATGGTCCGAGCTATAGACACCAATCAGATTAAACCGATCGTTGACAAGGTCTTTCCTCTGGAAGAAATTGTGGATGCTTTCAAATATCAGGAGTCTAACCAACACTTCGGTAAGATTTGTCTTGAATTTTAGTTTTTTCGGAGCTGCCAGTGTCGATCAACCGCCGATCGTTCACAACTCGATTCGAAGCCCATTTCATCGCCTGCTATAATGCCCAGCCATTGTCCCCGTAGCTCAGCAGGATAGAGCGTTCCCCTCCTAAGTCCTCCAACGCATTATCGAAGGTGCCTTCTACCGCAAGGCAATCCCGTGATTTTATTGAGTTTGTAGCTAGAATGCCGGCCACCTTCCGGCTATGACACATGAAGCTGGTGTGAACATTCATGTGAATCACATGTCCATCCAAAGTATTTTTATTATTTGAGTTGTGCGCAATAAAGTTGTGTGCTATTAATATGTTGTGAGGAATTTACTGATGACTGACTTCGAAAACCTAAGATTAGACAGGCAGCTTTGCTTCGCACTGTACAAGGCTACCAATCGCATTACTCGCCTCTATACTGACCTTCTCAGCGAATACGGCATTACCTACCCGCAGTATCTGGTGTTGCTCGTGCTGTGGGAGAAAGATGGTATCGCCGTCAAAGAAGTCATGAATAGACTAAATCTCGATTCAGGCACGCTATCACCGATAATAAAACGACTTGAGAACGCTGGGTTTGTCACGAAAACCCGCAGTGCTTCTGATGAGCGTCTTGTTTTGGTGCAACTAACAGACAAGGCTCGGCAGCTTCAGCCGATGATCGCTGAGGTACAAGAGCAGGTCGCCTGCCAGACCAAACTATCTGCTACCGAATTTTTTGAACTTCTCGACAGACTGAACCAACTCGCCACAAGTTTGAATACAAAAGAAGCGAAACAGTCTGCCGCGTAGTAGCGTGGCTCAACCTTCAGATGCCACGTTTTTTTAACCATTAGGAGAGAGAAAATGACAATACGTGGTATCAACTTAGACTCAGTGCGGTCGCAATTTGGAAAACTCATTTCACTTGCATTGATAATCCTTGTTACAGCTGGCTACGCTCAGCGTGTTAACGCTGAAGAGCAAGAAGCTAGCTTATTCGAACGGTTGGGCGGTACATACAACATCGCTCAGACAGTAGATCACTTGGTTGAACTTATCTACGACAATAAAGGCCTTAACGCCAATCCAATTCTTGCTGCAATCCATGCCGATGCAACCACAAAAGCAGGCTTCAAAGTCATGCTGACAAACTGGGTTGTGCAAGAAACCGGTGGTCCAAAAATCTACCAACCAGACAGTTTTGGTCGTGGTAAGTCTATGAAAGACAGCCACCCCCATCTGAATATCTCAAACCGGGAGTTCGACATCATCAAAACGCTCTGTCTGGCAACGTTCTACCATTTCAATGTAGGTAATCATGAAATTGACCAATTGATGGATGATTTAGAAAGCTACCGTTATCTCATTGTTACTCGTAAAGATGAAGCACCGTTCAAATCACGCTTAGTGAAAGAAATGGACGGTATGGAATACCGCACCGAGTAGGCGCGCTGTTTAGTTAAGCCCCTCATCGAGGGGCTTTTTCTTTGTGGTTAA
>JASBUF010000013.1 GCA_030148085.1 Methylophaga sp.
CTGATCTGGCGGGCATCACGTTTCTGTTTGGACACAGTGCGAACATCCCAGATCAGCCCGAGTTTCTGCATCAACCAGAGCAGGTAATAGCTGATATCAATCTCCCACCAGTAAAAGCCCTGTCTGGCAGAGGCAGCGTGGTAATGGTGATTGTTATGCCAGCCCTCTCCCAGGGTCAGTAACGCCAGCAAGAAGTTATTGCGGCTGTCATCCGGCGTTTGATAGCGACGTCGACCAATGCGGTGTGCGAGTGAGTTTATCAGCAAGGTGGCATGAATCAGTAACACAGTGGAAATAAAATAGCCCCAGATGACCAGTTGCCAGCCACTGGTGTTTAAATCAGGTGACCAGACTGCCAATCCTTCACCAGTGAAATACAACAACACTGCCAGCAACACCGGTAAGGCAATATCGTAGCGATCGAGCCAGCGCAGCTCTGGGTATCTGGCCAACTCCGGTACCAGACTGAGATCGGCCTTAAAATGTTTTCTGCTCAGAAACCAGCCCATATGACTCCACAGAAACCCCTGTTGCGGGGAATGCGGATCGAGCTTCTGATCGGCATGACGATGATGCTGGCGGTGATGTGCAGCCCACCACAATGGCCCGCGCTGGGTCGCACTGGCACCAATCAAGGCAAACAGGAATTGAACCGGACGCGATGTTTTAAAGGCTTTGTGGGCAAAATAGCGATGATAAAAAGCCGTAATGGCAAACATGCGTAGCAGATACAGGGCTATTGCTATTGCCACTGCCACGGTTGAAGTGCCAACCCAAATAACAGCAAAGCAACCAAGATGAAGTCCAATAAAGGGAATGATTCTGAGCCAGTCGATGCCTGCCCGTTCAGCGTAGCTTTGCTGATCCTGCAGGTTGCTGTCGAACCAATAACGTAACGCTCGCATAACCACTCTCGAAGTGTTTGGCACAGGCTAGAGCGCGATATGTGAATTTGATGTGAAAGCAGTAATAATGCGGCTTCACCCGGATTTCACGGTCATTGGCGACACAATCTAGCGTACCTGAAAAACAATAAAAACAGGGTAAGTTGCACACCATACAATTTTGAATCGTCGGAGACCAGCTATGATTCGTCCTGTTTGTTTTTTATTGACCCTGCTTTTTGCCCCGGCCAGCCTGGCTGACGCCTTTTCAAGTCGTATTGATACTGAACATGGTGAGCTTGCAAAATGCAGTCAGACCGAAATTTCGGTGATGAAATTTATCAACGTGGCTGATGCGGCACTATACAGCAGTGACTGCAGCCGTTTGCCTGACCTGACTCAAAATCTGCAACTCTCATTCATTTACCATCGTGACATTGCAGGTGAAGACTTTATTGAAGCAGCAGAGACGTTGCTTAAGCGCAATCTTTCAGAAACAGAGTTCACCAAAATAAAAGCGGATCTTGATGAGTTCAACGCTGCCTATGAGTCTGTAGCAGAAGGCGATCGCTATGATATCCGCAGGAATCAAAGCGGTCTTTCGCTGTTCAAAAATGGTCGCTTGATTGGAGAACATCCTTCATTGATGCTGGGACAGAGCTACTATCAAATCTGGTTTGGCGATAAACCATTTAATGACGATCTTAAACAGTCATTACTGAAACCTGAAGCTTAGTCAGATTGCTTTTGTGAGACATAAGCCCGGGCAGCCTGATTCACTTTGGGTGCCAGAATCAAGGCTGCTGTCATAGTGGGAATAGCCATCAAGGCATACATTGAGTCGACCAGGCTCACCACCATTTGTAGTGAAGCCACAGCGCCGAGTATCACCAGCATAATGTAGATCCAGATATAACGATGCTGATACTCTGCGCCAATCAGAAAGCCGAGACACTTACTACCGTAGTACCAGAAGGTAAACACCGTGCTTAGACTGAGCATGGTGACGACAAGTGCCAGGATTACCGCACTGCCATGTGGGAACAGATCCTTAAAAGCCATGGCAGTCATGGTGATGCCATCATGTTCCGCACTCTGCCAGACGCCACTGATGAGAATCACCAGTGCCGTGCAGGTACAGACAATCAGGGTATCAATGACCGGCCCCAGCATCGCAACCATGCCCTCTCGAACCGGCTCACGGGTTTTCGCTGCGCCATGAGCCATTGCTTCCGTACCGATACCCGCCTCATTGGAAAAGGCCGCACGCTGAATTCCGGTGACAATCACAGCGCCGACCACACCACCGGCCATCGCTTTGCCACTGAAGGCATCATGAACGATAAGTTGCAAGGCGGCCGGCACGGCTTCAGCATGACTAATCAGCACAAAACCTGTCAGCAGCATGTAGACAAATACCATGCTCGGCACCAGCATGCCTGTAACCTTCCCCAGTCTTGGCAGTCGGCCCAGACCCACTATCAGAACCAGCCCCGCCAGCAA